>CAZFIF010000016.1:0-25343 GCA_964519065.1 uncultured Rikenella sp. | reverse complement strand
GAGCAGCTCACTCGTAATGAGCAGGTCGTGGGTTCAACTCCCATGGGAGGCTCAGAGAAGGGAGCAGGCAGCAGGCAGTAGTGTTATGTGTCTAGCAATAAATGACATAGACTGCAAGACCGCACGACTGCACGACTGCACGACTGCAGGACATATTATAAGCGGGAGTAGCTCAGGGGTAGAGCATCAGCTTCCCAAGCTGAGGGTCGAGGGTTCGAATCCCTTTTCCCGCTCAGACAAAAAGGCCCCGACATAGTCGGGGCTTTTGTTATTTGGACTTCCCGACCCTGATTTATCAGAGGGAGGGGAGGACGAATAACAAAAGAGAGCCACGCCAGTGGCGCTTTTTGTCTGAAAGCAACTCCCTCAGGGAACGCTGAGCCGAAGGCGAAGCAATCCCGGCCATAGGAGGACTTCCCGACCCTGATTTATCAGAGGGAGGGGAGGACGAATAACAAAAGAGAGCCACGCCAGTGGCGCTTTTTGTCTGAAAGCAACTCCCTCAGGGAACGCTGAGCCGAAGGCGAAGCAATCCCGGCCATAGGAGGACTTCCCGACCCTGATTTATCAGAGGGAGGGGAGGACGAATAACAAAAGAGAGCCACGCCAGTGGCGCTTTTTGTCTGAAAGCAACTCCCTCAGGGAACGCTGAGCCGAAGGCGAAGCAATCCCGGCCATAGGAGTACTTCCCCGACTCAGGCTTGCCTGAAGGAGGATTTCCCGACCCGTGTTCAGACAGATGTGGCAAGGGCATGAGATGATCGTCACGTGAACAGGTTCAGGAACTTAATTTGTTGAAACGTATGATAAATCTTGTTCCTTCATTCTCAGTGCTCTCAACATTCATCCCGGCGTCATGCAGTTCGAGAATCCTGGCAACCAGGGAAAGGCCTATGCCGAACCCGCCAATGTATTTGACATTGGAAGCCCTCATGAAGGGATAATAGATGCTATCAAGATCATCCGAAGGGATACCAATGCCGCTGTCTGAGATTACCAGGTTTATTGTTTTACTGCTGATGATAAATTCAATGTTTACCTCCTCCGTGGAGAATTTGCAGGCATTATCAAGCAGATTCTCAAATGCAATGGCAAGTAGTCCGGCATTACCTCTTACCAATAAATCACGGGCATTATCAGGATATGATATCTTTGGCAGAATTCTGCGGCCGGGATATTTGTTTTTTACATTATAGATTGCATCAAAGACTATCTCATCAATTCTGACAGGTGTAAACTGGATTGTCTTATCTCTGCTTAGCTGGGCCAGCTCCAGCAGGCTGCTAACCACCCCGTTCAGTCTTCTGAGATCATTAATAAGATCGGAAATATGCCCCTTGTACTCATCCACCGACCGCTCATGGCTCAGAATGTAATCACTTCCTCCTATCATTACAGTCAGAGGTGTGCGCAGCTCATGCGATGCATTCGAGACAAAATCCTGCTGGTTTCTGAAAGAAATCTCAAGGTCTGTCAGCATCTGATTGAAGGTCTTTGCCAACTGAGCTATTTCATCTCTCTTGTTCCCCTCATCGATTCTATTGTTGAGCCGGTTTGAGTTTATCTCCTTGACTTCTTCGATGATCTGTGAAATAGGTTTGATTGCCCGCTTTGAGAAGAAGTATGAAAAGAGCACTGACAACAGTGTGCTGATGAGAATACTCCATAATAGGATAGTGCGGAGCTCAGCCTGTTTTTCAATTCTTGACCTGTCATATGCCATGAGGAATACCGTATAGACATCCCCGGCAACATGATGTCTGAAGCAGACGCCATCTTTTTCCGCTATGGAAAAGAAGCTGACATCATTTGCATTGGCATTCAGATCAGTCAGGTCTTCAAGCAGATACTGTTCGTTATTGCTGTAAATAACATTCAGGGAGGAATCTGCTATTACAATTTCTTCTTCCTCAAGAAGGAAGGTCGACTGATGGAT
Organism: uncultured Rikenella sp.; assembly: GCA_964519065.1. Classification (GTDB taxonomy): domain Bacteria; phylum Bacteroidota; class Bacteroidia; order Bacteroidales; family VadinHA17; genus SR-FBR-E99. Next base: position 23,407 of record CAZFIF010000016.1, on the reverse strand, counting down.
CTTTTTCAGCAGCGTGGCGTCCACTTCGGAGACATCAATCAATAGTATGGCGGTGTTCCTGGCTTTCTCGAGGAGGTTTTCCCTGAATTTTAACAATTGGCTTGATAAGGAAAAGTAATATACAAGAAGTGAAAAAAAGATCAATATTCCCACAACCATCAGTGAGAACTGGATAGAAAGCTTAGTCTTGATGTTCATCTTCTATATTACACTTTCACTGCAGTAGAACCCGAAGCCGTGCCTGGTATGTATGAGTTTGACATTAAAATCTTTGTCGATCTTTTTTCTAAGGTAATTAACATACACATCAATAATATTGGTGCTCGGATCAAAATCAATTCCCCAGACCTGTTCAATAATGAATTCACGTGTTAATAACTTGCCTTTGTTCCGCAGGAATGTCTCCAGCAGCAATGACTCCTTGGCGGTCAGGTCAATCTTTCTCCCTGCCCTGATGACAGACTTTGTATCAATATCCATTGAAAGGTCTGCTATCTGCAGTTTGTTTTCCGCCGGCAGGTTTACATCAACCCTTCTCAGAAAAACATTTATTCGTGCCAGCAACTCCCTGAATTCAAAAGGTTTCACGACATAATCATCAGCTCCCGCATCAAACCCGGTTATCTTATTCTCAGGGGCACTGAATGCAGTCAGCATAATAATAGGGATCCTGCTGTTAGTCTTCCTGATTTCTCTGCACAGGTCAAATCCATTGATAACGGGAAGGCTGATGTCAAGGATGATGAGATTAAAAGTTTTGCTTTCAACAAGTTGCTTTCCAACATATCCATCCGGGGCAACTTCTGCGTTGAATCCTGTCTCTTCAAGTTGCTTTTTCAGGATCTCCGCAAGCCGCTGCTCATCTTCCACTATCAGGATATTAACGTTCTTCATCACCTGTGACATTTGATGCAAATCTACTATTTGATTGCCAATCATGATAGAATTAATGATTTTCTAATAATATTCTAATCATATTCTAATCATGAGCACTATTTTCTGTCATAGTTTTACGCTTCAAATTCTGAGGAAGTAACGCATCAATAATGACATCTAAATTCTATGGTGATGAATCAAAAGACCAACACTTACTTGTTAACGGGTATACTTATTGTTCTTGCAATAGGTTTGATCCTGGCAATAGGATACAATTCCCGGAACAAAAAGAACCTCAAGGCGGAGAAGATAACCTCCGGAACCCTCCTGACAGAAAAGGAAAAAGCCATTACGGAGCTGGATAAGCTAAATGGCAAATACACAGCCCTGAATACAAAAAGTGAAGAGAATCTGCGAATGCTAGCTGAATGCAGAAACAGCATTGCTGGTTTGGAAAAAAAGGTCAGCTCCCTGTCAGGGGAGAACAGGGCCCTGAGAAAAAGCAGTGCAGAGCTGGCTGAACTGAAGAAGAAGTATGAGGCACTTGAAAAGGAATCCGCACAGTTGAAGGTCGACCATGAACAGTTGCTTGCAAAGAATGCCAGACTGCAGGGTGATCTTGCTGCATTGGGAAATGAGAAATCACTCATTTCTGATGAACTCAATCGAGCCCGGCTCTACGATGCTGATAATTTCCTGGTGACAGCAACAAGAGGCAAAAAGGTTGAAAAGACCGTGATCTGCGCATCACGCACCAAAAAACTGAATATGGCATTTGAAATCCCCCAGGAGCTGACTGAGGCTATCAGCTTCAGGATAACGACTCCTGCCGGAGTAATAATCAACCCTGACGACTCAGGGATAGCATGGTTCTTTCCCCCGGAGGCAGGTAGTTATGTAGCCACTCTTTCTTCTGTTTCAGGGGAATTTGAAAAGTCACGTCAGGTAGTACTTAATTATGCTGCCACGGAACGGCTTGCTAAAGGAGATTATAAAATCGAAATATTAAGTAACGGACAGAATATAGGTAACTGCCGTATCAGGTTAAAGTGAGAACTGTTTTTGTTTAAGTTTGGAATCTGGAAAATGCCCGTTTTTCTGACGGGCATTTCATTATTAACTATCAATTCAAGAACTTATAAAATGAAACCGGCAATTTATCTGACACTAATCGCTGCCATCCTACTGACGTCATGCTCAGGAACCAGGAAACAACTAAGAAATCAACCTCTTTTTAAGTCGACCAGTAGCGTCATTGCTCCTGAAAAAAAGGATGATATGGCAACTGTCCCAATCAAAGAGGTTGAAGAGAAGGTGGTATCAGTTACCGGATCAGAGCAGAGCTATCACCGATACTACGTTATTATAGGCAGCTTCAGATACATTGAGAATGCGAAGAAGCACCAGAGGATAGTCCTGGAAGACGGATTCTCTTCCGAGTTGCTGAGAAATGAAAGTGGTTTGTTCAGGGTATCTGTACTATCCACTGACAATATCGCTGCTGCCAGGGACGATATCCGCCGTATCAGATCCTTTTTCCCAAAGTATAATGACACATGGTTGCTGATACAGAAAGATTAGTGGTTGCGTTATCTTAGCATCAAGAAATAGTGTTAAAACTTAATATCATGAAGAAATCATTTTTTCTGCTGGCGGGGATTATTCCTGCCGTACTGTTAAATTCCTGTGCCCCGGTCTACAGATGCGGGGAGACCAGGCCTGCGAGAACTCCACTTCTGTGGAGTTCCAATCTTAAAACAGTTGTAAATGAGCGTGACGTGCTTTGCATTAACCTGTCAGCAAAGGAGAAGGAGAATGCCAGGCTCAAGAACGAAATCACTACGCTGACAAATGCCAGGAATGAACTTATGAAAGAGCGAGATAGCCTGCTCTATGCACAACAGGATCTACGGAATAAGTACAATAACCTGATCAACGATAATCTCTCACAGATCGACCAGTTCAATAAGGTGCTAAAGGCAAAGAGTGATGAGCTGGCTTCCAAGGAAAAGCTGCTTACTGAAAGGGAAAGAGCCCTCACAGAAATGAACCTGGCCCTTGCCAGGCAGGATTCAATAGCACAAAGGCTTAATGCCGTTCTTAGGAATGCAATGCTCGGATTCAATGCTGACGAACTGATAGTAGAGATAAAAAACGGCAAAGTCTATGTTTCCATGTCTGATAAGCTTCTTTTTAAATCAGGAAGCTCAACGGTTGAAGAAAAGGGCAGGGAGGCCCTGCGACTGCTGGCGGATGTCCTCGGGAAGAATCCAGATATTGATATACTGGTGGAAGGACATACTGATAATGTCCCGATACGTACCTCTGTTTACAAGGACAACTGGGATCTCAGCGTGGCAAGGGCAACATCTATTGTAAGGATTCTGGCTGTTGACTATAAGATCGCACCTACCCGTATGACTGCCTCCGGAAAGGGAGAGTACTCACCAAGGTCGGATAACCAGACAGCGGAAGGACGGGCCCTGAACCGGAGAACAGAAATAATACTCTCGCCCAAGCTTCAGGAAATAATGCAGTTACTGACTCACTAACCGACGACGGAAATATCGGGCGACAACTGGTTTCTTTATAAATCCCCGTTCTTGTTCTTTTTCTCCGGTTTGTCCAGCAGAGTGCCGCACTTCTTGCAGTAGAGAGCGTCGTCGTCGTGCTTGTCGTACATACAGCCGGCGCAGACCTGCGTATTGTTTCTGGCGGGCATACGTATCATCTCGGAGGTGACAATGCCTGTTGGCACCGCTATGATAGCATAGCCCAATATCATAACTATGCTGGCGAGGAACTGACCGAGTCCCGTCACAGGAGAGATGTCACCATATCCCACAGTCGTCATGGTCACTATGGCCCAGTAAATGCTTACAGGTATGCTTGTGAAGCCATTCTGTTCACCCTCGATCAGATACATCACCGTACCGAAGATCACCACCAGCGTAAGTATCACTGAGATAAACATAAAAATCTTCTCACGGCTCCTATAGAGTGCCACAGCCAGCGACCTGCCGGCGGAGGTGTAGCGGCTCAGCTTGAAGATACGGAAGACCCTCAGCAGTCTCACGGCTCTTACAACCATCAGACTCTGACCGCCGGTAAAGATCAGTCCCAGGAAATTGGGAAGTATTGCCAACAGGTCGATGATGCCGAAGAAGCTGAAGATATACTTCAGTGGTTTGTCAAGGACATAGATCCGGAGCAGGTATTCAATCAGGAATATGGCTGTGATAATCCACTCCAGAACATGAATAAGCGCAGCATATTTCTCGCGGATGGGAGCGATGCTGTCAAGCAGGACAAGAAGCACGCTCAGGAGGATGAGGGCGATGATTGTAACGTCAAAAGCCTTCCCTTCCGGCGTGTCGGCCTCAAATATTATCTCATGGATCTTTCCCTTGGTGATGCTCATTTATAGTAATAAAGAAAACGCAATTTATTTCAATCGGATTGGGTGTGCGGTCAAAACTGTCTCAGGAGGGCAATCCTCTTCTCTATGGGCGGATGAGTTAAAAATATTGAGCCGAAGGAGGCTGATACCGGCTTTCCCTTAGTTTCCTGGGGATTCTCGATAAACATCTGTGCTACATCCTTTCGCCTGACAGCCTCTATTCTCGGATCGACTGAGATCTTCTCCAGCGCTGAAGCCAGGGCAAGAGGGTTTTTTGTCATCATCGCCGACCCAGCATCAGCCATGTATTCACGCTGTCGTGATATGGCGAACCGGAAGATGGATGACAGGAAATAGCCCAGGGCAGCCAGCAGCAGAGCAAGGATCACCACCCTGCCATCCTTTTTCCCCCTGCCGCCGCCAAATCTGACCGAGCGCAGGAGTGCCTCGGTAATGAAGGCAAAGATCCCTACAAAGATGATTGATATTATCAACAGCCTCACATCACGGTTCCTGATGTGGGTAAGCTCATGTGCAATGACTGCCTCCAGCTCTTCATCATCCATCCTGTTAATAATCCCCCTGGAGAGAGAGACGGTAAAGGTTGATCTATTGATACCGCTGGCAAAGGCGTTCAGGGAGTCATCCTCAATGACATTTATTTTGGGCATTGGCATGCCGCTCCCTATGCATAGGTTCTCTACAAGATTATAAATCCTCTTGTTCTCCTTCCTGCTGAGAGGAGCAGAGCCCGTTGCCTTCTCTATCATGGCTGTATGCGAGAACCATGCGATGACAAACCAGGTAAGCACCCCTATGGCAACCCAGGGTACAGCCGTTATAAAGATGCTGTTTGTCGCCTCCAGACTGTACTCGGATGACGGCTTCAGGAGGAAGATGAACAGCCACACCAGAACCATAATGACTGCAGGAAACAAAATAAGCAGTATTACAGATTTGATATTGTTATTCCAGATCTGACTGCTCAGCCCGATATATTTCATGACAGCTTAGAAGTTCAGTTTAGGCGTCTCCTCAGCCTGAGCCCTGGCCTCAGCCAGATCATACATGGTTTCACGCTTGAATCCGAACATACCGGCAACAATGTTTGAAGGAAACACCTCCACGGCATTGTTCAACTCTTTTGTGGCCGAATTGAAGAACCGGCGTGCAGCAGCAAGCTTGTTCTCAATATCTGCAATCTCCTCCTGCAACTGGATGAAGTTGGTGCTGGCCTTCAGGTCGGGATATGCCTCCACGGCAACTCTGAGTCCCTGGAGAGCTGAGGAGAGCCGGCCGTCGGCAGCAATCTTTTCATCAATTCCCTTAGCCTCAATGGCTTTGGCCCTTGCGTTGGTAATATCTGTCAGGACGGTGCTCTCATGTTTCATGTAGGCTTTGACAGCCTCCACCAGCTGAGGTATCAGGTCAAGCCGCTGTCTGAGCTGTACATCGATGTCAGCAAAGGCATTTTCACGGTTGTTCCTCAGTCTTACAAGCCTGTTGTAGAGTCCGACAGCCAACAGGACCAATACTACAATAATGATAAGCAGTGCTATGAACATAACTTCAGATTTTAATTTGTTTACGTAAAAATAACATTTTATGAGAGAACCTGGTGAAATTTTCAGCTGTTCAGAGTGTCATTTTAAGGGATACTTCCTCTTTCCTTACTCCTTGGCTGCTTCAATGGCTCATTCCCTGATCCCATTCCCTCAAGAACTGGTCGAGGAAGTTAACCATGAAGTCATGTCTCTCATCAGCCAGTCTTCTACCTGTTGCTGTGTTCATCAGGTTCCTGAGAAGAAGCAGTTTATCATAAAAATGATGTATGGTCGAGGCCGAATTTCTGCTTGATGAGCTTACTCCGGGCTGCCCGGGCAACCCTGCGCGGGGATCATAAATCTCCCGCCCCTTGAATCCTCCGTAGCTGAATGCCCTTGCGATACCCACGGCGCCCATGGCGTCGAGCCGGTCAGCATCCTGTACTATCTGCAGCTCAGCGCTTTTGGCTGTCATGATCCTTCCCCTGGAAAAGGAGATATTCTCGTTGATGTTAACGACCTCGTCTGTCACCGATGCATCCACTCCCAGCCGGCCCAGGAGGGCCCTGATCTCTGCCGGACCGTCATGCACGGCAAATTTATGATCTCCGACATCGTGCAGCAGCGCGGCTAGTTCAACGGTAAACCTGTCGCCCCGTCCTTCACATTGTTGAATATACAGTGCCAGTCGTACAACCCTCTCTATATGAGACCATCCATGTCCGCTGTCGTATTGCCGGACAGCTTCCCTGACAAAACCTTCTACCTCGCTTATGATCTCCGGTACACTTTTCATTTTTCCTGATACTCGATGCTGACACAAAATATTGATAATTTTGCCTCTTCCATCATTACATGACACTCAAGATATGAACAGCGCAGAAATAATTACCATAGGAGATGAGATTTTAATAGGACAGACCGTTGACACCAATTCGGCATGGATCAGCAGCAGGCTCAACCTGCTTGGTGTAGGTATAGGTCGTATCACCTCGATAGCTGACAGGAGGGAGGAGATCATCGCCTCGCTTGACGAGTCTCTCGGACGCAGTGACCTGGTGCTGATGACAGGTGGGCTGGGGCCTACCAGTGATGACATCACCAAGGAGACCCTGGCTGAATATTTCGGGTCAAGGCTGGTTACTGACCCGGGTGTGCTGAAGGAGGTGGCCGGCAGGCTTAAAAAGAGGAACCTGGAGATGAATGATAACAACCGCCGTCAGGCCAATGTGCCTGATAACTGCACTGTGCTTGTCAACAGGGCAGGTACAGCTCCGGGGATGATGTTTACCAGGGGGGAGAAGAGGGTTATATCCATGCCCGGTGTTCCTTCAGAGATGAAATATATAATGACGGAGCATGTCCTGCCGATGATAGCCAGGCAAGCCGGAGGAGATGTCATAATTCACAAGAATATAATGACCTACGGCACCTTTGAGGCCAAACTGGCAGAGCGGCTTCAGGATTTTGAGAGAGGACTGCCCCCGGAAGTCCGGATAGCCTATCTTCCATCATACGGACTTATCAAGCTGCGCCTGACAGGCTGTGGCACTGACGACAGCCAAACACAGGCGATAATAAGTGAGCAGGTCAGGAAACTCTATACTGTCATTCCCGACGTAATCTACGGAGAGGATGAGACAACACTTGAGGAGGTGACGGGCGGACTGCTCCTGAATGCCGGACTGACGGTTTCCACCGCCGAGAGCTGTACCGGAGGAAAGCTCTCCTCGCTGATCACCTCCGTGCCTGGCAGTTCGGCATGGTACCTCGGCTCGGTGGTAGCCTATCACAACAGCATAAAGACCGGCCTGCTTGGAGTAAATCCCGATACTATCACAATTCACGGTGCCGTCAGTGAGGAGACAGCCACGGAGATGGCGGCAGGGGTGAGGAGAGTAACGGGAAGTGACTATTCAGTGGCGGTCACCGGTATTGCCGGCCCGGAAGGCGGAACAGAGACGAAGCCTGTTGGCACGGTCTGGATTGCCATCGCCTCTGACGAAGGCATACTAACTGAGCTTCATCGCTTTGCGGATGACAGGGCAGTAAACATTCTGAGGGCCTCCTACACCGCTCTGAATATGCTTAGAAAGCAGATAATCAGCCGCTGAGCAGTCGAATTCGGGATTGTTGGAAAAAAATGAGGAAATTATTTGGTTAATTGAATAAAAATCACCTATTTTGCGAACCGATTTTCGGAGTTTTTCAGAACAAGTAAAAAGAGGATAATAATGTCAAAAGTTTGTCAGGTCACCGGCAAGAAAGCAGTGGTTGGAAACAATGTTTCCCACTCGAAGAGGAGGACCAAGAGAAAATTTATGGCCAACCTGTTCACAAAGAGGTATTTCCTTCCCGAGGAGAACAGGTGGATCACCCTTAAGGTATCAGCCGCAGGAATGAGGAACATCAACAAGAACGGACTTGCCTCGGTGCTTAAGGAAGCAAAGGAAAAAGGTTACATTATCAACTAAATTAAACCGGAGAGAAAATGGCAAAGAAGAGCAAAGGCAACAGGGTGCAGGTTATCCTTGAGTGCACTGAGCACAAGGAATCCGGAATGCCGGGCACCTCAAGATACATTACAACCAAGAACCGCAAGAACACACCTGACCGTCTTGAGAGGAAAAAATTCAACCCCATACTTAAAAAAATGACCCTTCACAGGGAGATAAAATAAATAAAGAGTTATGGCAAAGAAAGTTGTTGCAACACTGAAGACAGGAACCGGCAGATCATTCACCAAATGCATAAAGGTGGTCAAATCTGAGAAGACCGGAGCATACCAGTTCAAGGAAGAAATTGTTCATAACGATCACGTTAAGGATTTCTTTTCCACGAAATAAGATCAGTTTTTCTGATCCTGAACAGGGGAGAGACGCAAATAATTGCGTCTCTTTTTTTACTTTTGACGATCAATAATCAGGCGATGGCATTATTCGGTTTTTTAAGGAAAGAGGAGAAAGAGATACTTGACAGGGGACTGGTGAAAACCCGCGAGAGCGTTTTTGCAAGGCTCACCAGGGCTGTTGCCGGCAAATCAAAGATCGACGACGATGTGCTTGACAACCTGGAGGAGGTACTTGTCTCTTCGGATGTGGGTGTTGAAACCACGTTAAGGATCATCGAAAGGGTATCCGGGCGTGTGGCACGTGACAAATATATCAGTACCTCTGAGCTCAACGCCCTTCTCCGTGATGAGATCGCCGGGCTCCTTGAGGAGAATAACAGCACTGATGGCAGTGTTGACGGATTCGATGCCCCGCTGCCTGCCAGACCCTATGTAATACTTGTGGTCGGTGTCAACGGAGTAGGCAAGACCACCACCATTGCAAAGCTGGCGTACAACTTCAGGAAGGCAGGGAAGAGCGTGCTGCTTGGGGCGGCCGACACTTTTCGTGCTGCTGCCATCGATCAGTTAAAGATATGGTCGGAGAGAGCCGGCGTACCTATGATCAGCCAGAAGATGGGTGCTGACCCGGCCTCTGTGGCTTTTGACACCGTAACATCGGCAGTAGCTTCGGGCACGGACATAGTAATTATAGATACTGCCGGCAGACTCCATAACAAGACAGCTCTCATGAACGAGCTCTCAAAGATCAGGAGGGTGATGGAGAAGGTCGTGCCTGAGGCGCCGCATGAGGTTCTGCTTGTTCTCGACGGCTCAACCGGACAGAATGCCTTTGAACAGGCAAAGCAGTTCACCACTGCCACCAGTGTGAATGCGATGGCTATCACCAAGCTCGACGGCACGGCCAAGGGGGGTGTTGTGATCGGGATCTCAGACCAGTTCCGGATACCGGTAAAATATATCGGTGTGGGAGAGAAGATGGAGGATCTGAGGATCTTCGACAGGTATGCGTTCGTCGACTCCCTCTTCAGTGACAGCCGCTGATGAAAGAAAGCAGGGTCAATATCGTCACCCTGGGCTGCTCGAAGAACACCGTTGACTCGCAGAAGCTCATGCGTCAGCTCACGGCTGGCGGATACAGTGTTACCGCTGACTCCCCGGACCCGTCCGATATTGTCATCATCAATACTTGCGGCTTCATCCTCGATGCCAGGGAGGAGAGCATAGACACCATCATCAGTCATGCAGAGGCCATTAAGCGCCGCGGCCGCGGCAAACTCTTCGTTATGGGTTGCCTGTCAGAGCGTTACCGCACAGAGCTCGAGGCCTCAATACCCGAGGTCGATAGCTGGTTCGGAGTTAACAGGCCGGAGGAGGTGATCAGTCACCTGGGACTGGCATACCGTCCAGAACTGACAGGTGAGAGGATACTGCCCGGACCAAAACACTATGCCTATCTGAAGATTTCGGAGGGGTGTGACCGCACATGTGCATTCTGTGCCATACCTGATATCCGCGGACGATACACCTCGGTGCCACTGGAGGAGCTGGCAGCAGAAGCCTCATACCTAACCTCGACAGGGGTGAAGGAGCTGATACTCATTGCACAGGACCTGACCCTTTACGGCACCGACATCTACGGCAAACAGATGCTGCCCGAACTGGTCAGGCAACTGTTGGACACAGAGGGGCTGGAATGGATCAGGCTCCATTATCTCTATCCTTCCGGCTTCCCCTATGAGATACTTGAGATGATGCAGGATAACCGCAAGATATGCAGATATATAGATATCCCGATACAACATATCTCAGACAATGTGCTCAGGAGAATGCGGCGCGAGCACAGCGGTGAGGAGACGCGCCGCCTGCTGAATGACATACGGAGGATAGTTCCTGATGCGGCGGTAAGGACAACGGTCATTGCCGGCCATCCGGGTGAGACGGAAGAGGATTTCAGTGAGTTGTTGCGGTTTGTGGAGGAGTACAGGTTTGACAGGCTGGGGGCTTTTCGCTACTCGCATGAAGAGAACACGCATGCCTGGTTAAGTTATGCCGACGATTTTTCCGAAAAGGAGAAGGAGAGGAGGGTGTCGGAAATTATGGAGCTGCAGCAGCGCATCTCCGGCGAGATCAGTGCCTCAAAAAGGGGAGAGGTTGTCAGGGTGATCATTGACCGTAAGGAGGGTCTCTTTCACGTGGGGCGCACTCAGTTTGACTCTCCCGAGGTTGACCAGGAGGTGCTGATCACCACGGACAGAAAAATCGAACCCGGCACCTTCATCGATGTGAAGATAACCGGGTCAACGGAATTCGATCTCTATGCGGAGGAAACAGGGAATAGTGAATAGGCAATAGAGGGCCGAGCGTTAAGAAATGACCCGGTGGGTCATTTCAGCGAAGGAGCCGGATTGAAGGGGAGCCTTAGTAGTCAATAGTGGATTTTCGATTTCTGTAACTATTCGCAATTCGCAAATCGCAAATCTCAAATCCATTCTATTTTTCCTGCTCACTGTCTGCCGAAGGCTCTTCAGTTTCCTTTTTACCTCCGACCCTGAACGAAAGCTCCTCTTTACCCTTTGAATACCCGACGTTGATGGTTGCCCCCTCGGTGACCGAGGCTTTGATAATCACCTCTGCCAGGGGATCCTCAAGGTACTTCTGTATGGCGCGTTTCAGCGGCCTGGCGCCATACTGCACGTCAAAGCCACGGTCTGCAATGAAGTCGCGTGCCTGTGCACTCAGCTTCATCCTGTAGCCAAGCGCCTCAATCCTGTCATAGAGCCCCTTGAGCTCGATATCGATGATCTTGTCTATGTCCTCCCTGGAAAGCTGGTTGAACATCACCACATCGTCTATCCTGTTCAGGAACTCGGGGGCAAAGGTCTTCTGCAGTGCCTTCTGCAGGATGCTCTTTGCCTGGTCGTTACGCGTCGTTCTTTTGGCTGAGGTTTCAAAGCCTATTCCTGAGCCAAACTCCGAAAGCTGCCTCGTTCCTATGTTGGATGTCATGATGACAATAGTGTTTTTGAAATCCACCCTTCGTCCCAGGCTGTCGGTCAGCTGCCCTTCGTCGAGCACCTGCAGCAGGATGTGAAACACATCAGGGTGAGCCTTTTCTATCTCATCGAGCAGCACCACAGAATAGGGTTTGCGCCTGACCTTCTCGGTCAGCTGGCCACCCTCCTCATACCCGACGTATCCCGGAGGTGCTCCAACAAGGCGCGACACGGAAAATTTCTCCATATACTCGCTCATGTCGACCCTGATCAGGTTATCAGTAGTGTCAAAGAGGAATTTTGCCAGCACCTTGGCAAGTTGTGTCTTGCCCACGCCTGTGGGGCCGAGGAAAATGAAGGTACCTATCGGTTTGTTCGGATCTTTCAGTCCAGCCCTGTTTCTCTGTATCGCCTTCACGATTTTGGCGATCGCATCATCCTGTCCGACTATGCTTCTCTTGAGCTCTTCGGCCATCTGGAGCAGTCTTGTGCCCTCCGTCTGTGCTATCCTCTGAACCGGCACGCCCGTCATCATGGCTACCACCTCTGCAACCTTCTCGGCATCAACCACCTCACGGTTCAGGGCGAGATCCTTCTCCCACCTCTTCTTCTCAGCCTCAATGAGGTCAAGTATATCCCGCTCCCTGTCCCTGAAGCTGGCGGCGCGTTCAAAGTTCTGGTTTCTGACCGCGTTGCTCTTCTCCTTCTTGGTATCCTCCAGCTGTTTCTCGAGTTCCAGTATCTTCTCGGGGACCACTATATTGGAAATATGTACTCTTGATCCGGATTCGTCCATTGCATCGATGGCCTTGTCGGGCAGGTTCCTGTCGCTTATATACCTGTTTGTCAGCTTCACGCAGGCATCAAGGGCTTCGGGGGTATAGCTCACATTATGATGATCTTCATACCGTTCCTTGATGTTGTTAAGGATATTCAGCGTCTCCTCGATAGTAGTCGGATCAACCATCACCTTCTGGAACCGGCGTTCCAGGGCACCGTCCTTTTCAATATGCTGACGGTACTCATCAAGGGTGGTGGCGCCGATGCACTGTATCTCGCCCCTTGCCAGGGCCGGCTTAAGCATGTTTGCAGCATCAAGTGACCCGCTGGCGCCGCCGGCACCTACAATAGTATGTATTTCATCGATGAAAAGAATGATATTGTCATTCTTGGCAAGCTCATTCAGTATGGCCTTCATCCTCTCCTCAAACTGTCCGCGGTATTTGGTGCCTGCCACGATGGAGGCGAGGTCAAGAGCGACGACCCTCTTGTTGAAGAGCACCCTCGAGACATTCCTCTTGCTTATCCTCAGTGCCAGTCCTTCAGCTATTGCCGACTTGCCCACCCCCGGTTCGCCGATGAGGACAGGGTTGTTTTTCTTTCGGCGTGAGAGTATCTGTGCGAGTCGTTCTATCTCACGCTCACGGCCTACCACAGGGTCAAGGCGACCCTCTTCGGCGGCCTTTGTGAGATCTATTCCGAAATTGTCAAGTACCGGTGTTTCAGAGGAGCTCTTCTGTGCCTGCTGTCCTCCCTGCGGCTGCCTTCCCTGGCCTCCGGCGGAGAACATACCCTCATCATCTTCATCACGGGGGTAGTCTGCCTGGGCGGCAGGATTACCAGCCTCTACAGTCTTCTTGACAACCGAATAGTCGATGTCAAGCTCTGTCAGGAACCGGGTGACAAGGTTGCTCTCGTCACGCAGAATGGCCATAAGCAGGTGTTCAGTATCAATCACTTTGGTTTTCAAGGCCTTGGCCTCTATATGTACGAGCCTGAGCACCCTCTCGGTGCTCTTGAGAAGAGGCAGTATCTCATTGTCAGCCATGGTCACGGGCTTGTCGGCCTTGATGCTCTTCTCTATGGATCCCTTAAGCATCAGCAGGTCAACCCCGTTATTGAGAAGTATGTCTACCGCCACCCCTTCCCCTTCACGCAGGATGCCAAGGAACAGGTGCTCCGGACTGATATGGCTGTTGCCAAGCCTGATCGCTTCTTCCTTGCTATAGCCTAAGATATCGTTTACTCTCTGTGAGAAATGTGCGTCCATTATTTTTCATTTGAGGGATACATGCTATTGTGTCAGTAACGCTGACATAAATGCATGAATTGCCCGGTTTCAAAGTTAATTCTATTGCAAATACTAACAGGCAATAATTGTGCCCAATTTTTAACATCAGATGTTAACAAATAGACGTCAGAAAAGGCTGAAAGATGCCACCTTTTGCTTATTTTCGGGCATCAAAATCATTTCAGGGAAACAAACTTCTAATACACTAATTATCAACATTATATGTCAGATCAAACAAAAATAATTAAGGTTAATATCGAAGAGGAGATGAAGTCGGCTTACATCGATTATTCGATGTCAGTCATCGTGTCGAGGGCATTGCCTGATGTGAGGGACGGTCTCAAGCCGGTTCACAGGAGGGTTCTTTTCGGTATGTCGGAGCTGGGAGTGCTGTCAAACAGGTCTCACAAGAAGTCTGCGAGGATAGTGGGAGAGGTGCTTGGTAAATATCATCCTCACGGTGATTCTTCAGTATATGATGCCATGGTGCGTATGGCCCAGGAGTGGTCTTTGCGCTATCCGCTGGTTGACGGGCAGGGTAACTTCGGATCAATCGACGGTGACAGTCCTGCCGCCATGAGATACACCGAGGCCAGGCTCAAGCGCATTGCAGAAGAGACTCTGTCGGATATTGAGAAGGAGACGGTCGATTTTCAGCCCAATTTCGATGACACTCTCAAGGAGCCCACCGTTCTTCCCACCCGTATTCCAAACCTGCTGGTAAACGGTGCATCGGGCATCGCGGTGGGTATGGCTACAAATATGCCTCCTCACAACATCTCAGAGTCTGTTAATGCCATAATAGCATTTATTGACAACCCGGAGATCACGGTTGAGGAACTGATGCACCATATCAAGGGACCCGACTTCCCTACAGGGGGCATCATCTACGGAGAGCAAGGTATAAGGGAGGCTTACGAAACCGGTCGCGGCCGCATAGTTGTAAGAGCCAGGACAGAGGTTGAACTTACCCACTCGGGCAGGGAGTGTATTGTTGTCAACGAGATACCCTACATGGTCAACAAGGCGGAGATGATCAGGAAGATAGCCGACCTGATCAATGAGAAGAAGCTTGAAGGGATCTCCTACATCAACGATGAGTCTGACAGGAACGGCATGAGGATAGTCATAATCCTCAAGAAGGAGATGCCGGCAAATGTGGTGCTGAATCACCTTTACAAGCACTCCCAGCTTCAGACATCATTCAATGTGAACAATATCGCACTTGTCAAGGGGCGTCCCAAAATATTGTCGCTCAAGGAGATCATTGACAACTTTGTCCAGCACCGCCATGATATTATCCTGCGCAGAGCCAGGTTCGACCTTGATCAGGCTGAGAAGAGAGCCCACATCCTTGAGGGACTGATCATTGCCAGTGACAACATAGACGAGGTCATCGCCATAATCAGGTCGTCGCAGAATGCAGACATAGCCAGGGAGCGCCTGATGGAGCGCTTCGAACTCTCCGATGCCCAGTCGAGAGCCATTGTAGAGATGAGGCTGAGACAGCTGACAGGACTGGAACAGGATAAACTGAGAGCTGAGTATGAGGAGGTTCGGAAACTCATTGAGTACCTGAAAAGTGTTCTTGCCGATGAATCACTGCAGATGCAGATTATCAAGGATGAGCTTGCAGAGGTGAGGGACAGATTTGGTGACAAACGCCGCACAGAGATAGTACCGGCAGCAGGGGAATTCAACCCTGAAGACTTCTATGCCGATGATGAGATGGTTATCACCATCTCACATATGGGATATATCAAGCGTACACCGCTGACCGAATTCAGGCGTCAGAACAGGGGTGGGACAGGAGCCAGGGGCAGTACCACCCGTGAGGAGGATTTTATTGAATATCTGTACGTTGCCACAATGCACAACACAATGCTCTTCTTTACCAGAAACGGCAAGTGCTACTGGCAGAAAGTTTATGAACTTCCAGAAGGGACCCGGACAAGCAAGGGGAGAGCGATCCAGAACCTTATAAATATCGAGTCTGATGACAGTGTAAGGGCATTCATCAATGTTAAATCCCTTAACGATGAAGAGTATATCAATAACAATTTCATCGTGCTCTGCACTAGGAAGGGAGTGATAAAGAAGACTTCACTGGAGGCTTATTCACGTCCCAGGGCTAACGGTGTCAATGCGATCACCGTGAGGGATGGCGACGAACTCCTGGAGGCCAGGATGACAAACGGCCAGCACGAGATCATGCTGGCTGTGCGCTCGGGTCGTGCCGTAAGGTTCCCGGAATCGACCGTCAGACCGATGGGGAGAACAGCATCAGGCGTGAGGGGAATCACCCTCTCAGGCATTGACGATGTGGTAGTTGGAATGATTACTGTGCTCAACCAGTCGGATGATATACTGGTCGTCTCTGAGAACGGATACGGAAAAAGGTCAGCCATTGAAGACTACCGGATCACCAACCGTGGAGGAAAGGGAGTAAAGACCATTAATGTCACGGATAAGACCGGCAAGCTGATAGCCCTCAAGGGTGTGAACGACCAGTATGATCTGATGATAATCACGCAGGCCGGGAATGTTTTAAGGATACCGGTGAGCAGTCTGAGGGTGATGGGCAGGGCCACACAGGGGGTCAGGCTAATAAATATCAGAGAAAATGATAAAATTGCATCGGTGGCCTATGTTGATGTAAATGAGGATGATAGCATGGATCAGCCCCAGGTAACGGGAGAGCAGGAGGGAGCCGATGAGTAATTTGGCAAATTATTTGAAGAATATATTCTAAAGTTTTATTTTTGAGACAACATTTAAAAGCAAATTATCCAGACATGAAGAAGATTACATTCTTACTACTAGCAGTAATAATCTCAGTTGCCGCTACCGCGCAAAAGGGAAAAGTCAATGCTGCAGAAACTTTTATCAGGGAAGGTGCATTGGACAAGGCCAAGGAAGCCCTTGAGACTGCTATTGCCAACCCGAAGACAGTCGGTTATTCCAAGACCTATTATGTAAAGGGGAAACTTGCCCTTGCCGCATTTGAGTCAGGAGATCCTAAATTCATGGAGATGTACCCAGATCCTCTGATGGAGGCGTACAAGAACTTGCAGAAGGCCGTTGAGCTCGACCCGAAGATGAAAAACATTATTATCAGGGAGAACCTCTATGCCTCGCTTGGTAACGACCTGCTGAATGATGCAATCAACAAGTTCAATGAAAAGGATTTCAAGGGAGCCATGAAATCATTTGAAAGAAACGTAATGATCTCTGAGAGTGATATGTATGTTGGCGTGGTTGACACACTTGTGATCTTTAATGCAGGACTTGCAGCCTATAATGCCGAGTTGTACGAAGAGGCAATCGCCTATTTCCGCACATGCACAGAGAGCGGGACCGAGGACACCAAACCCTATATCTTTATCAGCGACAGCTATATGAAGATGCAGGATACAGTTAAGGCTGAAGAAGCGCTGATGGAAGGCTACAATGCTTATCCTGACACCCTGGATATCATCCTTCAGGCCACACAGTTCTATCTTGATGCCAACAATTCAGATAAAGCATTTGAATTTGTTCACAAGGCAATGGAGATGGATCCTCAGAACCATATTCTCGACCTGGTTGAGGGAAGTCTCTATATGAAGCTCGAAGACTATGAGAAGGCAATTGAGAGCCTCAAAAATTCACTGGCCAAGAAGCCGGACCAGTTTGAAAGCAATTACAACATTGGCCTCAGTTATGTTTCAATTGCCAATGATATGCTCAACGAAGCCAATATGATTGCCGACAACAGGGAATATGAGATTGCCAAGGACAAGGCGTTTGAAGTGATGAAGGAGGCCATCCCGTACTTTCTGGAGGCAGAGAAGGCCAATCCCACCTCAATTGCCACACTGGAGTTCCTGCGCGAGATCTTCCTCAAAGTGAAGATGATGCCTGAATTCGAAGAGTACAAGGCAAAGGTTGATAAGCTCCAGGAGTAAGAGTAACGGGAAATAACAACATAAGAGAGGCACCTCATGCAGGTGCCTTTTTTTTCAAAAGCCATTACTGAAACTGTCCGGCATGTTATATCTTAAAATCCGCAGGTTCAAGGCTGGGCTGCCGGTTTAATTTGTTTTCAGAAAAGATAGCAGTGGGGAAGAGGCAGTATGATGTCACCGCAATGAATTATTGAATATTTCCTGTATTCGATATATTCTATTTAACATAATATTAATTATAGGAAATAACGGTATCTATATCCTGATATTGTTCAGAATCATACAGGGTTGCCGGAACCGCAGCTTTGGAGCCCCTGATATACTGATGCGATTATTATCCGGACAGCCGTAATAATAAGGCTCGCAGAATACCATATGACGAATCCGCCACGGCGATCCAGGCGGTTATTACTATTGTGCCGGTTAATGAATCTGAAGGCTCACGCCATTGACTTCCCGAGATTTTGTATTTTTACTTCTTACGGATATTGCACTTATATGAGCATATAAATTTGTTGGCACACAATTTCACAAATTACCTTACCAATCCAGACCATGAATAGCATGCATATCATAGAACGGTCAACCATCAAATTCCTTCATGACCTGAGTCGGCACAACGACCGGGTCTGGTTTACGGAGAACCGTTCCCGTTATGAAAAAGCCAGGGAGAACTATACGATGTTTGTACAGGCAGTTATTGATGAGATAGTCGGGTTCGATCCTATATTAAAGGGATTAGAGGCCAAGAGCTGCATGTTCAGGATAAATCGTGACACCAGATTCTCGCACGACAAATCTGTTTACAAGACCAATTTCGGAGCCTTTATAGTGCGCGGCGGCAAGAAGAACGGCGACAGGTTTCCCGGCTACTATCTTCATATTGAACCGGGGGCTTCTTTTGTTGCCGGGGGTGCCTACATTCCTCCCTCACCGTGGCTGAACGTAATTCGGGAGAGAATTTCCGCAAACGGCGACCAGCTTGTGAAGATTATCGGCAGCAAGGAGTACAGAGGCTTCTTCGGCGGACTGGAGGGTGAGAAACTGAAAGTGCCTCCCCGTGGATATACCAGGGATAATCCTCATATTGAACTCCTTAAGATGAAGAGTTTTCTGGCACAAAAACAATTCACCGATGATGAAGTTGTCGCACCGGAGTTCTTCATTGCGGTCACCGGTGCCTTCGGTGCAATGAAGCCACTGAACGACTTTCTTGATGTTGCCAGGTGATCAGATTGTTCTCTCTCTGCCAGGCTGATTTACCCATACCCGGGCCAGGTATTGCTCCCCGGCGAACCTTCCCGTCTAATGACCCACCCGCTTCATTGCTGATACTCCCATAAATGAATATATCCTGTTCCCCTGACTGAATGCCTTCCTCCGGCTCCAGGGCCTTAGTCATCGCCTTACCCCGATCTCCATCTGCTTGAGATTGGCATCTCTCTTCACATTTTTCACCGAAGTGTGCATGAATGTTAAAAAATACTATCTTTCGCATGAATTTAAGAAAGTGTAAAAATGAAAAAACTGTTGTTCACTGTTCTTCTGGCAGCATTTATACTGCCGTACGCTGCCTCACAGGGCAAGCTTGAGATTGGGATGAAGGCTCCGGAGTGGACCTTTACCGATGCCGACAAGAAGCCATTCACAATGGACTCATGGCCTGGCAAGGTACTTCAGATCAATTATGTTGACCCTGATGAGTCTGACCTTAACGATGCATTCAATGATGCGATAGACAAAGCTACAGACGTAGACAAAATCATTGATAAAGAGTACTTTAAAGGCTTTGGTATTGTCGACAACAAATCGACATGGAAACCGGACGGGCTGGTGCGTATGATTGCCGGTAAGAAGGCAAAGAAATATGACACTACCATCCTCTTTGACTTTGATGGAAAACTTCACGAGGACTGGGGTATGCCCAAAGACAGCTATACAGTGGTGATCGTGGACAAGAACCGGATAGTCAGGGGTGTTTACAAGGGCAAGATTGCCGATGCCGAGATACCCGGCATCATCGACATGATTGTCCAGCTAACCAAGGAATAGAAACAGAAACCGGCTTCGAGCCGGTTTTTTTTATCTTTGGTCCTGACCATAGTTAGTTATACTGCGTCACTAACCAGCCATGTACATACGTTCTTCGAATCGGTGCTTTTGACAGATCCCGAAGCGACCTTTTTTATTTGCGTTCCTGAATCGGTTTTTTGTACAGGCGACTTTGTCTACTGCCGCACTAGACAGCGAGTCTGGACTCTGCCGCGGCATCCTCATGGTCAATTTTGAACCTGATTCTCAGGACACCCTCGTTGAAATCGGCTGAGGTAATAGTGAATGATCCAATTTCAGAGGTATTGGAGACATGATCTCCTATGCAGGGGCATGCATCAAAGTTGCCGATAGAAATAATACGTACCACCTCCGGGGCATCCTCGGGCAGTTTCCCGGTAAAGTACTTTTTGTCAGCCTCCCTCCTGCTGACCATCTCCTCTCCCACCGGCACATTAAGCTTAATTATCTCATTTACTGTTCGTTCTACTGCTGAAATCTCTTTTCCAGACAATCCTTTCTTTATCCGGTAATCACATTTGCTCTTTTTGCTTTCGATATGGCTGTTGAACGACCTTCCGCAATGATACATCTTGTCCATCACTGAGTTAAGGATATGTTCGGCGGTGTGCATTGCAGGATTGTACTCTTTTCCGGGCATAATTACAATTGATATTCAGAATTAAGAAACGTTTGTCCGGCGGTAATATTTTGCTTTGCCAGCCACTAAATGTCGTCGGGCTTGCATATATCACATTTGCTACTTGTCATCAACGGCTCATTCCGTCACAGTTCGGTAGCGTCCGCGATGTCGCGGTTAATGCTCTTCTTTAACTGGTAGAGGTCTTGCTTCATCGATGCGACAGTTCGGAGGAGCTGTTTCTCCGGGAGGACGGGTTCCGGCAGCTCATCGCTGATATAGTGGACGAACCTCCACATCTCCCTGACATCGCTGATATGTACCTCGTAGGGTTCATATAGCGGATTAAGCGAGTAGAGAACCAGGCGGCCGCTCTTTTCTATGTTGTTCTCCACCACTTTAAAGACGATGCCGTCATTTAAAGTGAGAATGATATAGGCCTTACCGCTCTTTATCTCCCTCCAGTCCTGCAGGAACTCCCCCGTCACCCATGACCTGTCGGGTATGGGCAGCATGGAGTCGCCCTTCAGCTGAAAGGTGCGGTATTTGCGGTCAGACGAGAGGAAGGGCAGGTTAAAGAGCGGCAGGTCGCCTATGAATTCGGGATCTGCATAGCCGGTAGTGTATCCTGCCTTGGCCTTCTCGCTGACCAGTTCGATATTCTCGCGGTTGTCGGGAGCTACGGTGGTTGTCAGCACTCTCAGGTTGCTTCCTTTGATGTAGGCATCATATCCCCTCTCGAGTTCACCCAGCTGGCTCTCGGAGAGGCGGGCGAGCTCTATCTTCAGCATGGTGTCAAGTGATATGTTGTAGTAGCCTGAGAAGGCTACCAGTGCCTCTATGCCAGGCTGTGCCACGCCGTTCTCGTAGCCGCTCAGGGTAGAACGCTTCATTTGAAGCGCCGATGCCACGTCATCCTGAGTGCGTCCGCGGCGCTTTCTCAAAAATTTTATGTTCGATGCGAAGTACATATTACAAATATTGATTATATTGTAATCATATCTTTGATTAATTTCTAATCAAATATAAAACAGATTTCTGAAACGACAATGGAAAAAATGAAAAAAATGCAATCTCGGGCATCAGTTTTAACGAAGGTGTTTATTGGGCGAGCGTCAACAAATGACCCGATGGGTCATTTTAGCGAGCAGCCGGCCTGCAGGGAGGGCAGCAGTGGGATTTACGCCGTGACTGCAGACTGTAGATTGTAGATTGAAGACTGAAGACTGGACCATGAACTCGCGCAGCATATTGCATCTTGATCTCGACACCTTTTTCGTATCTGTGGAGAGAGTGCGTGACAGCCGGCTCAATGGCCGCCCTGTGATAATCGGCGGCAGTACTGACCGGGGGGTGGTCTCAAGCTGCAGCTATGAGGCGCGCAGCTTCGGCGTCAGCTCGGCCATGCCTATGAAGATGGCCCGTGCGATGTGCCCCGAGGCTGTCTTCATACGCGGCGACATGGAGATGTACACGAAGTATTCGAGGATGGTGACCGATATCATCGCGGAGAAGTCGCCGCTATATGAGAAGGCATCTGTTGATGAGCACTATGTTGATCTCACGGGCATGGATCGTTTTCACGGCTGTGCCCGGTGGGCGCACGAGCTGCGCAACACCGTAATAAAGGAGACGGGTCTGCCTATATCCATGGGATTGTCGGTCAACAAGACCGTCTCCAAGATCGCTGCCGGCGAGGCCAAGCCCAACGGCGAGAGGGAGGTAGCGCAGCTGCAGGTCCTCCCCTTTCTTGACCCTTTGTCTGTCAGGAAGATACCCATGATAGGACAGAAGAGCTACCATACACTGCGTTCCATGGGTATCTCAACGATACAGACCCTGCGTGTCATCCCTGCCGAGATGCTGGCGTCGCTGATGGGGCAGAACGGCATGGAGATATGGAAGAGGGCCAACGGCATTGACAACACGCCTGTCATCAGTTACTCCGAGCAGAAGTCGATCAGCACCGAGCACACCTTTGAGCGCGACACAACTGACACGGTGATGCTCAGCCAGCTGATAGTGAGCATGACCGAGAAGCTGGCCTATGAGCTGCGGCGCCAGGAGAAGCTGGCATCGTGTATCACGGTGCGGATAAGATACTCTGATTTTGACACTCACACGCTGCAGCAGCGGATACCCTACACTGCCTTTGACCATGTGCTCATCAGCGAGGCGCAGAGTCTCTTCCGGCGTCTCTGGCAGCGGAGGATGCTCATCAGGCTCATCGGGGTGAAGGTGAGCGGCCTGGTGCGTGGTGTGCAGCAGCTGAACATGTTTGAGGACACGCCCGAGATGGTGAGTCTCTATATGACTATGGACAGCCTGCGGGGCCGTTTCGGCCGGTATGCCATCCGCCGGGCGGCCGGGGTGATGACCGCCGCGGAGCGCAGCGAGCGCGAGCTCAGAAAGGCGTCGGAGCTCCTGGCTGAAAAATCACGCATGGAGGAACGACTGCGTGGCTGGCACTATTATTAAGCAGGCAGCAGGCAGCAGGCAGTAGTGATAAATTATTGATTGACTGCAGACTGTGGACTGGAAACTGGAAAAATGTACTTGAATTGCCATTCATATTACAGTCTGAGATACGGCACGGTATCCGTGGAGCGCCTTTCTGAGCTCGCCGCGGCTGCGGGTGTGGAGCGACTGGTGCTGACTGACATCAACAACACGACGGGTGTGCCCGACTTCGTGCGTGAGTGCCGCAGCCGCAACATCACCCCGGCCGCAGGGATAGAGTTCCGTGACGGCAACAGGCTGCTGTACATAGGCATAGCCCGCAACAACGAGGGTTTCCGCGAGCTGAACGAGTTCCTCACGCACCATAACATCACCGGCGAGCCGCTGCCCCCGCGCCCTCCCTCCTTCCCCAATGTATATATCATCTACCCTTCCGGCGGCGGAGTGAACGGTAACAGTGCAACGCGAAACAGCGGATCCGGCGACGGAGCGAACGGTAACAGTGCAACGCGAAGCAGCGGATCCGGCGACGGAGCGAACGGTACTGTGGCAGCTCCGGACAGAAGCCCC
>CAZFIF010000015.1:0-26708 GCA_964519065.1 uncultured Rikenella sp. | reverse complement strand
TCAACTTCAATGATGTGGCAGGGCTTGAGGAGGCCAAGACCGAGGTGATGGAGATCGTTGACTTTCTCAAGAACCCGAAGAAATACACCTCGCTGGGCGGCAAGATCCCCAAAGGTGCGCTCCTGGTGGGCCCCCCGGGGACAGGCAAGACGTTGCTCGCCAAGGCTGTGGCGGGAGAAGCCAACGTACCTTTCTTTTCCATCTCGGGATCCGACTTCGTCGAGATGTTCGTTGGCGTCGGGGCCTCGCGCGTGCGGGATCTCTTCAAACAGGCCAAGGAGAAAGCTCCCTGCATAGTATTCATTGATGAGATCGATGCCGTTGGGCGTGCCCGGGGTCGTAACCCTAATATGGGGGCCAATGACGAACGTGAGAACACACTCAACCAGCTGCTCACGGAGATGGATGGCTTTGGCACCAACAGCGGAGTGATAATCCTTGCAGCCACAAACAGGGCTGACATACTTGACAAGGCGCTGCTCCGCGCCGGACGCTTCGACCGTCAGATACACGTTGAGCTCCCCGACCTGAAAGAGCGCGAGGCTATCTTTAAGGTGCACCTTCGTCCCATCAAGCTGGAGGAGGGATTTGACATCGCCTTCCTGGCCAAGCAGACGCCCGGATTCTCCGGTGCTGACATAGCCAACGTATGTAATGAGGCAGCATTGATAGCGGCACGGCGCAACAAGGAGGTGGTTCAGAAGCAGGACTTCCTCGATGCCATCGACAGGATCATAGGAGGGCTGGAGAAGAAAAACAAGATCATCTCCATGGAGGAGAAGAGGACGATAGCCTATCATGAGGCGGGTCACGCTACGGTAAGCTGGCTCCTGGAGCATGCCAGTCCCCTCCTGAAGGTTACCATCATTCCCAGGGGCAAAGCACTGGGAGCGGCCTGGTATCTCCCTGAAGAGAGATCCATATCCACACGTGAGCATATACTCGACGAACTTGCATATGCTCTCGGCGGCAGGGCATCAGAAGAGATCATAATAGGCAAAATATCAACCGGGGCGCTGAATGACCTCGAGAAGGTGACCAAGCAGGCCTACGCCATGGTTGCCTACTTCGGCATGTCTGATGCGGTAGGCCATATGAGCTTCTACGACTCATCGGGACAGTCGGACTACGGTTTCACCAAGCCCTACAGCGAGAGGACGGCCGAGCTTATAGATTCAGAGGCCAAGAAGATCGTTGAGGAGTCTTACAGGAAGGCCAAGGAGGTTATCTCGGCCAACATAGACGGTCTCAAGCAGCTTGCCGAGCAGCTGCTGGAGAAGGAGGTTATCTTCAGCGAAGATCTTGAGAGGATCTTCGGCAAGCGCAGGGGCGACCACACCAGGGACCTTACCGAGCATAGTACTGCCAGTGAGCCTCCCGCAACAGATAACCCGGGCGAAGAAAAAGAGGAAGGGAAGAGCAGTGCCGCTGAATCCACGGCATCAGATGACGGCAATGGAGAATGAGTGGGTTGTCATAGCGGGGTTTACAGACGATGTCAAAAGCCAGATAGCTGTTGACAGGTTGCAAGCCAACGGAATAGATGCCGTTGCCATCGACAAGCGTGACAGTATCTACAAGATAGGCGAGATAGAACTCTATGTCCATCGTGATAATGTTCTTCCTGCCAAGGAAATAATCAAGGATCTGTGAGGTGACCAATTTTTTCAGGCGAACCGTTACCGGTGCCTTCATAGTGATATTCATTCTCGGCGGGCTGTGGCTACATCCTGTCTCCTTCTTCATTGTCGTGGCCGTGATGCTGGCCGGCACACAGCATGAGTACTACCTCATGGTCAGGGGGACAGGTGCGCGTCCCCAGATGGTGACAGGTATTATCAGCGGCCTCATCCTCTATGTCACATCTACCCTGATAGCAGCCGGATGGCTGCCCATGAAGGGATTTCTCGTACTCATCCCGGTGATGGCGACAGTGATGACGATTGAGCTCTTCAGAAAGGCGGAGAAGCCTTTTGACTCCCTGGCGCACACACTCTTTTCCATCCTTTACACTGCGGTTCCCCTGTCAATGTTTCCCTTTGCCGCCTTCGGCCGCACCGGCATAGAGCCCCTGCTGCAGATGGAAGGGGTATCGTTCTCTCCGGGCCTGCTGACAGGCTTCTTCCTGCTGCTATGGACCAATGATACGGGGGCCTATCTCGTTGGCTCTGCACTGGGCCGGCATCCCCTGTTTGAACGCATCTCCCCCAGGAAATCATGGGAAGGATTTGCCGGAGGAGTGGTGCTGACACTTATCGTTGCACAGCTGCTCCCCGGATGCTTTGGAGTAACCGGCACTGCCGGGTGGATGATAATTGCCCTCATTGTGTCGGTGGCCGGCACTATTGGAGATCTCCTGGAATCGATGCTCAAGAGGAGTCTCGGGCTGAAGGATTCCGGAACCGTGATGCCGGGCCACGGCGGTTTCCTGGACAGGTTTGACAGTGTGGTGGTAGCATTCCCGCTGGTTTACCTATATTTGGCTCTGGCTGTATGAGATCATGGCAAAAAAGATAAAAATACACAGGGAGGGATACAAAATCATACTTGCAGCACTTGCAGCACTGCTGACATTGAACGTTGCAGTGAGACTTATATGGCCCGGGCTGCCGCTGGCACATAACCTGCTGCTGGGGGCCTCCGTCCTGCTTCTGGCCTTCTTCGTGCTCTTCTTCCGCACACCTGCCAGGCAAATTGAGCCTGACCCGCTGCTGATCTATGCTCCTGCTGACGGCAAGATAGTTGTTATGGAGGAGACCTACGAAAACGAGTACTTCAGGGATAACAGGCTGCAGATCTCGATCTTCATGTCTCCCTTCAACATGCACAGCAACAGGTATCCGATATCCGGTACCGTAGTCTACACCAACTATCAGCCAGGCAAGAAATTCCATGCCCGCAGCCCCAAGTCCTCCGTACTGAACGAAAGGAGCACAATAGTTGTTACATCAGAGAACGGCACCGAGATACTTGTAAGGCAGGTTGCCGGTGCTCTTGCCCGCCGGATAGTGACCTATTCAAAGAAGGGTGAGCAGGTACGGCAGGGTGACGAGATCGGCTTCATCAAGTTCGGATCACGGGTGGATATTTTCCTGCCCCCGGGGACGGAGCCGAAGGTGCAGATGTTCAGGCAGGTAAGGGCCAGCAGAACGGTCCTTGCCAGGATTGTATAATTTATTGCAGGATGAAAGAAGACAACAGGATAATTGACCTTACTCCCGACGTAAAATGGATCGGGGTGCTTGACTATGACATCAGGACATTTGATATCGTGATGCACACAGATCACGGTACCACCTACAACTCCTACTTCATCAATGCTGAAAAGAAGACGGTCATTGAGACCGCCAAGGAGAAGTTCAGCGATGCCTATATCAGCAAGCTGAAGAGGGTGACAGACCCTGCGGAGATAGCCTATATCGTACTTGACCATACCGAACCGGATCACTCTGGTGCCATGCGTCAGCTGCTTGATCTGGCCCCGTCGGCCGTAGTTGTCGGCAGCGGCAACGCCATAAGGTACCTGTCTGACATCGTCAACAGACCGTTCCGGTCACTTGTAGTAAAGGAGGGAGACACCCTTGATCTTGGAAACAAGACGCTGAAATTCATCTCAGCACCCAACCTGCACTGGCCTGACAGCATCTACACTTATCTTGTGGAGGACAGGATACTGTTTACCTGTGACTCCTTCGGAGCCCATTACTGCCACGAGGATATGTTTGATGACCTCACGGGCGACTACTCTGAAGATTTCAGGTACTATTTCGATGTCATACTTAAGCCCTACAGCAAGTTTATGGTCAAGGCCATTGAAAAGATCAGGCCGCTTGACATCTCCATGATAGCCACAGGCCACGGTCCGATACTTCGGAGCAGATGGCAGGAGACCGTGGATGAAACAATGGCTCTTGCAGAGGACTACCTCAGGCTGACAGCCGAAAAGAGGCAGAAGAGGATACTGATAACCTACGTGTCGGCTTACGGCTATACCAGGGAGATGGCGGAGCTGCTGGCCCGTGGCGCCTCGGCAGTGGAGAATGTGGTGACGGAGGTGATGGATATAGAGAGTGCCGACATAGGCGAGATGGATTCAAAGCTGACGATAGCTGACGGCATCATCGTGGGTTCTCCAACCATCAACCAGAATACGCTGCTGCCTGTATACAAGCTTATGGCAATGGTCAGCCCTCTCCGCGACAGGGGCAAACTTGCCGGATCATTCGGGTCTTACGGCTGGAGCGGCGAGGCTCCGGCGCTGATCGCGGAGATGCTCGGAAACCTGAAGCTGAAACTCTTTGAGAAACCGGCAGCATACAAGTTCGTCCCGGAAAGCGACAAGGAACAGCCACTGATAGATTATGGCGAGCGGTTTGCACGGGCACTGACGGCTATCCCGGCAGAGGCGTGACAACAAAGCATACAAAAAAATAAAGAGGGTGTCCGCCTGGGACACCCTCTTCATTTACTGACAGCCGCCAGGCGGCCGTGAAAAACCGGATTACGATATCGAGATCGAACGGATCTTCTCCTTCTTCTTCTCTTCCTCCAGCTTCGGGATCTCAACATTCAGAATGCCATCCTTGTAGCTGGCACCGATCTTTTCACCGTTCACATCCTCAGGCAGATAGAAACTGCGGCAGAATGAACTGTAGCTGAACTCCCTGCGCTTATACCCCTCAATATCCTCCTGCCTCTCTTCCTTGTGCTCCGACGATATCGTCAGAACATCATCCTTAACTTCGATCCGAAGATCCTTCTTGTCCATGCCCGGAACGGCAAGCTCAAGGAAAAAAGCCTTCTCATCTTCCCTTATATTAACTGCTGGCAGACTGCCGGTATTCCTGTTAAAGGTCGGGAAGAAATCCTCATTGAAGAAATCCGATAATGTAAGCGGTTTGTAATTCCTTCTGGTAATCACTGGTAACATAGCAACCTCCTTTTTTATTTTGTTTGACATTATTAGCATTTACAACTCAAATATTTCAATCTGCATGCCGTTGCACGCGAACTGACACAATGGCGCGAAATGCCACATACAGAGTGACATAATGACATTTTTGCCCGGCTGATTGCATAACCGGGAATTCTTATTATTTTTGAGATGGAGAGTATGCCAGGTGGACGCGGCGTATGGATTTTCAATCAGACCCTGATGGCCTATGAATACTACACTTCGTAATTTTCTGATCATCGTAGGTATAGCGTTGCTGGTCTACGTATTCTGGTATTTCCGGAACATTTTTGCCTATATCCTTGCTGCAGGTGTGATTTCACTGGTGGGTCGTCCCATCGTTGACCTTCTGAACGGGATCAGGATCTGGAAGTTCAGGTTTCCTAAGGCCTTGAGCTCGCTGATTACCCTTTTATTCCTTTACGGGCTTCTGGCTCTCTTCTTCGTGATCTTTATACCGTTGATATCAAAGCAGATAGATACGTTATCAGGATTTGATGCCAGCTCACTGGTGCAGGGTCTCCGTGAGCAGATCGATAAAATTGATCTCCTGCTGAGAAAGGTATACAAGGAGATGCCGGCTGACAAAACGCTTTATGACATTGCCGTCACCACCATCACCAATGTTCTTAACCCGGCATCGATAACAGACTTTGCAGGTAACATTGTTACCGTTATCAGCAAGTTTGTTGTTGCCTTTGTGGCAATAACGTTCCTCTCCTTCTTCTTCCTCAAGGATGAGGGGCTTTTCAAGGAGACAGTGATGGTGATGGTGCCCGACCAGTACGAGAAAAGGATCAGGAATGTCCTTCACTCTATCAAACATCTTCTGATAAGATATTTCATAGGGATCATCATCCAGTCTTCAATCGTGCTGATCAACATCACTATCGGAATGACCATTGTGGGCTTTCCGTTTCAGCAGGCGCTGGTGATGGGGCTTATCATCGGCATCTTCAACATAATTCCCTATTTGGGTCCCTGGCTGGGAGGATCGGTGGCAGTGCTGATGGGCATGGCCACGGCAGTGACAACGGCAGGATATCCTGCTATCTGGCTGCTGCTCATCTACATGGTGATAGTCATCGCCGTAACCCAGGCTATTGACAACAACCTTATCCAGCCGCTGATCTATTCCCGCAGCGTCAACGCCCACCCCATAGAGATCTTCCTGGTGATCCTGGCGGTGGGCAGCTTTGCCGGCATCGCCGGCATGATTATAGCGGTGCCCTCCTACACCGCGCTGAGGGTCTTCGCACGTGAATTCTTCAATAACTTCGGGCCGGTACGCAAGATAACCTCCGGCCTGGGTAAAGAGACAAAAAAACCGCAGACTGAATGATGGCACGGCTGGTTTCTGCCCTGGGCAGATTTGCTCGCTTCTATTATGACGGGTTTCGAACCATGTCGTGGTGGGGAAACAGGGTGTGGATTATCATACTCGTCAAGCTCTTCATTATGTTTCTGATACTGAAACTGTTCTTTTTTCCTGATTTCCTGAAGACTAATTTCAGTTCTGACAGGGAACGGGGAGACTATGTTCTGGAACAACTAACAGGTAACAATTGAAAATATGATCGAAAACTTTGATCTGTCTTTAGTTAACTGGTCGAGGGCGCAGTTCGCCCTTACGGCCATGTACCACTGGCTCTTCGTTCCCCTCACGCTGGGCCTCTCGTTTATACTGGCGTTCATGGAGACTATCTATGTGCGCACGGGCGATGAGATGTGGAAGAGGATTACCAAGTTCTGGATGACCCTCTTCGGTATCAACTTCGCCATCGGAGTGGCAACAGGTATCATCCTCGAATTTGAATTCGGGACCAACTGGTCCAGCTATTCCTGGTTCGTGGGTGATATCTTCGGGGCTCCCCTGGCCATTGAAGGCATATTCGCCTTCTTCCTTGAATCCACATTCATTGCAGTGATGTTCTTCGGGTGGAACAAGGTGAGTAAAAAGTTTCACCTGGCATCCACCTGGCTCGTGGCGATAGGCGCCAACCTGTCGGCACTATGGATACTCATCGCCAACGCATGGATGGAAAACCCCGTCGGAATGACTTTCAATCCCGAAACTGCCCGCAACGAGATGAACAGCTTCCGGGAGGTGGTGTTCAACCCGGTGGCCATTGACAAGTTCACTCACACCGTGACCTCGGGATTTGTCCTGGCCTCAGTGTTTGTCGTTGGCATCAGCGCCTGGTTCCTCATACGAAAGAGAGAGCAGATGCTGGCTGCAAAGAGCATTCTTATAGCTGGCATCTTCGGGCTTATATCATCGCTGCTGGTGGCAATCACCGGCGACACGTCGGCCCGCACGATCGCAAAGGTTCAGCCTGTCAAGTTTGCCGCCATGGAGGCTCTCTATGAGGGAAAAACGGATGCCGGACTGACGGTTATCGGTGCCCTGTCAGACAGCGGGGAGAGGATAGGCGAGAAGAGGGTCCATGATGTCAAACTGAAGATAGAGATCCCCAAGCTGCTCTCCATTATGACAACGGGCAAGGGCAGCGGCTATGTGCCGGGGATAAAGGACCTGGTGAACGGCAATC
Organism: uncultured Rikenella sp.; assembly: GCA_964519065.1. Classification (GTDB taxonomy): domain Bacteria; phylum Bacteroidota; class Bacteroidia; order Bacteroidales; family VadinHA17; genus SR-FBR-E99. The sequence continues at coordinate 19,202 of CAZFIF010000015.1, read as the reverse complement.
CCGAAAAGGGCATACTCTCGGTACAGGAGATGATGAACCGCGGGACCTATGCCCGGCAGGTGCTCACCGACTATAAGATGGCAAAGGAGATCGGTGACACCGAGAGCATGGCCACACTGGCGGCCATGTTCGAAGACCGCGATTTCGTTGACAATTTCTTCAGGTATTTTGGCTACAGCTACTTTGAACATCCATGGCAGGTGATACCTTCGGTGCCGGTGACCTTCTACAGCTTCCGCGTCATGGTGGGGCTGGGCTTCTTCTTTATACTTCTGTTTGTTTTAGCCCTCTGGTTCTACCGCCGGCAGAGCCTCGAACGCAACAGGTGGTTTCTCTGGCTCGCCCTGCTGTCGATACCCCTGGCATACCTTGCCAGCGAGCTGGGATGGATTGTGACGGAGATGGGTCGGCAACCATGGATAATACAGAACCTCATGCCGGTGAACGTGGCTGTCTCCAACATCAGTACCGGTGCTGTGCAGACAACCTTCTGGCTCTTTGCCGTGCTCTTCACCTCGCTGCTCATAGCAGAGGTTTCCATTATGGTAAGACAGATCAAAACCGGACCAAAACAGAAGGAGGAGTAAGTCATGACATATCTGATAACACACGCGTTTCTGCAGAATTACTGGTGGCTGATAATATCTCTTCTCGCCGGTCTCCTGGTCTTCCTGATGTTCGTTCAGGGAGGGCAGTCGTTCATCTTCTCACTGCCTCGCAATGACATGCAGCGCAAGATGATGGTAAACGCCCTCGGCCGCAAATGGGAGTTCACCTTCACCACCCTCGTCACCTTCGGCGGTGCCTTCTTCGCATCGTTCCCCCTCTTCTACGCAACGAGCTTCGGAGGAGCATACTGGGTCTGGATGGCCATACTGTTCAGCTTCATCATCCAGGCGGTGGCGTACGAGTACCGTTCCAAGCCTGCCAACATTTACGGTACCAGCCTCTTTGACACCTTCCTCTTCATCAACGGCAGCGTCGGCCCCTTCCTCATAGGTGTGGCTGTTGCTACCTTCTTTACCGGGTCCGACTTCACCCTCGACCTGTTCAACAGGGTCACCTGGGGCTCTGGATGGCACGGGCTGGAGGCGCTCATCAACCCGGTCAACCTGCTTCTCGGTTTTGCCGTACTCTTCCTGGCCAGGGTGCTGGGACTGATGTACCTGTCAAACACCATCGATGATGCGGAGCTGGCAGTCATCATCAGAAAGGCCCTGGCAAGAAATGCCGTCCCGTTTCTGATTTTCTTCCTCGCATTCGTGACTGTCATACTTACCGGAAAGGGATTTATGGCCACCCCGGCAGGCGAGGTTACCATGGTGAAGTATCACTATCTGCATAACCTTGTCACCAAACCCCTCACCCTGATACTCTTTGCGGGTGGTGTGGCACTGGTACTCATCTCTCTCTGGCTGGCTCTCTTCAGGAGATCCGACAAGGCCATCTGGTATGCGGGGTTTGGCACAGTACCGGTGGTGATGGCACTCTTCTTCATGGCCGGCTATGGAAGCACGGCCTTCTATCCCTCCACTGCCGACCTGCAGAGTTCGCTGACGCTGGCGAAGGCATCATCGAGTCTGTTCACCCTCAAGACCATGATGTACGTCTCCTTTTTCATTCCCTTTGTGGTGGCTTACATCTGGTATGCCTGGAGATCTATAAACCGCAGGAGGATAACTACTGAGGAGATGGAAGGTGACGATCATATGTACTGACCAGGGTGAAGCACTGAAGGGTGAAGGCCGGGAGTGAGGTGATGGAGACAGCAGAGATAGGTTCATGGGGGTTCGGAGAGGCACCGTTGATCATCGCAGGGCCCTGCAGTGCCGAGAGTGAGGAGCAGCTTCTGGTGACTGCCCGTGCTCTGAAGGCCACGGGCAGGGTTCATATCCTGAGGGCCGGGCTCTGGAAGCCGCGGTCGCGCCCCTCCTCCTTCGGGGGCGAGGGCTACAAAGCCCTGGAGTGGCTGCAGAAGGTGAAGGAGGAGACAGGGCTGCCCGTAGCCGTGGAGGTGGCCTCCCCGCTGCATGCGGAAGCCTGCATGAAGGCAGGGATAGACATGGTGTGGCTCGGCGCACGTACCGTATCAAACCCTTTCAGTGTCGATGAGATCGTGGCTGCCCTCAGGGGTACCGGACAGCCGGTGCTGGTAAAGAACCCCCTGGGTCCCGACCTGGATCTGTGGCAGGGAGCCATTGAGAGAGTCCATGCGGCAGGCATTGAAAAGATAGCGGCGATCCATCGCGGATTTACACCCTATGAGAGAAGCCGCTACCGTAACATACCCAAGTGGGAACTGGCCATTGAACTGCGCAGCCGCATACCTTCACTGCCGGTGCTGTGCGACCCCAGCCACATGACGGGCAGGGCTGACCTTGTTCCCGGGATGGCACAGAAGGCTCTCGACCTGAATATGGCAGGGCTTATGGTGGAGGTGCATCATGACCCCCGGAATGCCCTGAGCGACAAAGAGCAACAGCTCGACATTCCCTCTTTCATAATAATGATGGAGAGCCTGGTGTTCCGCGTTCCCACATCCGATGACACCGGCTTCCGGAACAGGCTGGGGGAGATGAGGGATAGGATAGATTCCATTGATAATCAGATCATTGAACTGATAGCATCACGCATGAGGATAAGCAGGGAGATGGGTGAGTTCAAGTGCCTCAATGATATAACCATATTCCAGCTCGAGAGATGGCTCGAAATACTACATACAAGAACATGCCACGGCGTTGCCGAAGAGCTCGACAGGGAGTTCGTGGGGAGGCTGATTCGCATAATCCATGAGGAGTCGATCCGTTGCCAGGAGAAGGTGATGGAAGATTTAAGGAAGAGGGGAGAGTGCTCTTCTGCGGGTCAGGACGGAGATAAATGATATTAATATGTATGCTGGCATGAACAGCGGCAGAGCGGCGACTCTGAAGAGCAGCAGAAGCAGAATGACGGAGGCGGCGAAGATATAACGCTCCTCATTCCCTTTCCATTGCAAGCCGGTGACCTTCAATGAAAACATCCTCATCCTGATGAGCATCATCACAGCCAGGGTAAGGGAGAGGAGTGAGAGAAACCAGGGTGATGCCGTCAGCGTGTGGTAGATGGCGCTGTCACTGTATTCCGCTGCCAGCACAAAGGAGATGACGGTGAAGGCGCTTGCCGGGGTGGCCATCCCCCTGAAGGAGCTTGACTGGGTGGTGTCATTATTGAATATTGCCAGCCGCAATGCCGAAGCGGCAGGTATCAGCGCGGCAACCGCAAATGCCGGCAGAGTAGCCATGCCGGTAGTGACAAGCATGCTGAAAATAATAGCACCGGGGGCAATACCAAAGGTGACCACATCAGCAAGGCTGTCGAGATCCTTTCCTATGGAGGAGTAGGCTTTTAGCAGCCTGGCTGCAAATCCGTCGGAAAAATCGAGCAGCATGCCGGCCATAATGCAGAAGGCCGCGTAATCATTGTAACCTTTTACAGAACAAATGGTTGCGGCAAAACCGGCCACCAGGTTAAGCAGTGTCAGGGTGTTGGGTATCTGTTTTATCATGATACATATTGAGGTACTGCTAAATTACAATATTCCGGGCAACTATTATTTGATTATTTTTGTTGACGGATTATGAGAGATCTGACAAATATTAAAATTGCAGTTGATTTTGACGGTACCATCGTCGACCACGAGTATCCCGCCATCGGCAAGGAGAAGCTCTTTGCCTTTATCACCCTGAAGGAGTTACAGAAGAGGGGTGCGCTGCTCATAATGTGGACCTTCCGCACAGGCAGGGAGCTGGAGGAGGCGGTGGAATACTGCCGGCAGAACGGCATTGAGTTCTATGCCGTTAACAAGAATTATCCTGAAGAGGTATGGACGGAAGATACGCCACGCAAAATCAACGTCGATATCTTTATTGATGACAAGAATGCCGGAGGATTTCCCGGATGGGGCGAGGTGCTCAATATGATCGACCCCTGGGCAGAGAGAGAGGAAGAGGCCATGCGGGCGATAAAAACAAGGCGCTTCAGCCTGTTCGGAAAAAAATAGAACAGAGCGATGAAAAGAGATACACTTAATGCTTTCCTGTTTCTTCTTATACTGATATCTGTGATATCATGCTCCGGTTCGGCGGGCAGGACAAAAGAGGCTGCAGATGTCAGGAGTGACAGCATATCCGATGCCATGCCTGCCAGGAGACTCATAGAGGTGCTTACACCGGCCGACAACTCCACCTTTGCCTGCAATGAGAAGATAGTATTCTCAGTGACCCGCGCGGCGGGACAGAACAGCGTCGATTCAGTACAACTGTGGGTTGACGGCATCCATAAGACCACCATGACAGACCTTCCTGCAACCCTGGAACTGGATGGCAGCGGATCCCCCGGCAGGCTGTCACTCAGGGCCGTGGCCTTCTCCCCGTCGGCAAAACCCCAGACAGTGACACTCTTTGTCACCCTGCTCTCCGACATCGTGCCGGTAACCTGGCGCTACCGTGTTGTGGAGAGCTACCCTCATGACAGACGTGCCTATACACAGGGACTGGTTTATGAAGACGGCTTTTTTTACGAAAGCACGGGCCAGCTGGGAGAGTCGTCTCTCAGAAAGGTGGAGGCAGAGACAGGCAAGGTGATAAGCCAGGTGAACCTCGACGGATCGCTGTTCGGCGAAGGACTGGCGCTGCTGGGTGACAGGATATACCAGCTTACCTGGACTACCAAAGTGGGGTTCGTATATGAGAAGTCTACACTCAGACAGATAAACAGGATATATTACCAGACACAGGGCTGGGGGCTGGCCACCATTGGAGATTCCCTGGCCATGAGCGACGGCACGAACGTGATATGGTTCCTCGATCCTGATTTCAACGTCCTTTCATCAGTTGACATATGGGATAACAAAGGTATGGTCGACAACCTGAACGAGATGGAGATGATCGACGGCGAGCTCTGGGCAAATATCTGGCAGACAGACCGCATTGCGCGCATTGACCCCCTGTCCGGAAAGGTGCTGGGCTATGTTGAACTGGGCAATATCCTGCCACGTGAGGAACAGACACGGGAGACCGATGTCCTGAACGGAATAGCATGGGATGCAGTAAACAGGCGCATCTTCGTCACGGGGAAATACTGGTCCAGGCTCTTCGAGATTACTGTCTATGCCCAGAAGAGATGACCCGGCGGACGCCCCTTCGCTGTTAAAAACGTGTTAATAATCACGTAGAAAATGTTTACAATTACAAACTGGCCCAGGCTTACCGGCATGGGCAATAATTGTAAATTTGGAGCTCATTAATTTAAGGACGAAAGGTATCATATGTCAAGGATTATAGCGCTTGCCAATCAGAAGGGAGGAGTAGGAAAGACAACCACGGCGATCAATCTGGCCGCGAGCCTGGCAGCCCTTGAAAAGAAGGTGCTGATTGTTGATGCCGATCCCCAGTCCAATGCCACATCGGGAGTCGGCATAGATGTCAAGCAGGTCAAGACCACCATCTATGACTGTCTTATTGATGGCGTCAGTCCGCGTGAGTCAGTTATGCCATGCTCCATTGAAAACCTCTCGGTCATACCCTCGAACATTGACCTTGTGGGTGCGGAGATAGAGATGCTTGAGCGGCCCGAGAGGGAGAAGACACTCAGGAAGGTGCTGGCGGGTATCGCAGGGGAGTATGATTATGTTCTCATCGACTGTTCGCCGTCGCTGGGCCTGCTCACCGTGAATGCCCTCACGGCGGCCGATTCGGTCATCATCCCTGTCCAGTGCGAGTATTTTGCCCTGGAGGGTCTGGGCAAGCTCCTCAACACCATCAAGATCATTCAGACGAACCTCAATCCTGCACTTGAGATCGAGGGTTTCCTGCTGACGATGTATGATTCCCGTCTGCGGCTTGCCAACCAGGTGGTTGAAGAGGTGACGCGTCATTTTCAGCAGATGGTATTCAATACCATCATTCAGCGCAATGTAAAGCTCTCAGAGGCTCCCAGCTATGGCCAGCCTGCCATACTCTACGATGCAGAATCGAGAGGTACAGTGAATTATCTCAACCTGGCCCGCGAGCTGCTTGAGCGTGTGGAGGCCAGGCAGAAGAACCAGTAAAAAACCGTTTTAGCAGCATTATGAATACAGCCAGGAAGAGCCCGTTGGGCAGAGGTCTCGGCGCCCTCATCGACGGCGTTGAAAAAGAGGCACTTGAGAAGAAGGTGGAGGCCAACCTGCAGATAGACATCAACTCCATAGACGGCAACCCCTTTCAGCCGCGAACCCGCTTTGACAGCCAGACACTCGAGGAGCTGGCAGCTTCAATACGGCAGGTGGGGATAGTAGTGCCCCTGACTGTCAGGGAGACCGGTGACGGCCGTTACCAGCTCATCGCCGGCGAGAGAAGACTGCGCGCTGCCCGCATGGCCGGGCTGACACACGTGCCGGCCTATGTGCGTACGGCTGATGATACTGCCATGCTGGAGATGGCCCTGGTGGAGAACATACAGCGGGAGGACCTCGACGCCGTCGAGGTAGCCATAACCTACCAGAGGCTGATAGAGGAGTGCAGCCTGACACAGGAACAGCTCAGCGACAGGGTGGGCAAACAGCGTTCAACGGTCTCCAACTACCTGCGGCTGCTACGCCTGCCGGCAGAGATACAGCTGGGAATACGCAACGGCAATCTCTCGATGGGACACGCCAGGACACTCGTCAATATAGAAGACCCCGCAAAACAGATAGACATCTACTATCACATCATACGGGAAGACCTCTCTGTCAGGGCGACGGAAGAGCTGGTGCGGCAGTTCCAGAGCGCAGCCACCAGGGACCCGGCCAAAGCCGAGAAGAGGAAGAAACTCAACACTGAGTTCGAAGAGCTTGGTAAACAGCTTAGTGGCCTCTTCGGTACAGAGGTGCAGTTCCGCATCAATGAGAAGGGAAGAGGCAAAATCACCATCCCATTCTCCGACAGCGATGAGATGGAACGCATAATCGCAATGCTCGATAAACTTAACAGGTAAATGGTTATATTTGCCGGCAAACAGAAACGGTTTGCCCCTTGGAACTGTTCGGCAAAATAGCACTCCTTTGTCTTCTTCTCTTTGTTGCGACCTCCGGTGTCGGGGCGCAGGACAGTGTCACCGTCAAAAAGGAGAAGAGGTACTTCATCGAACCGGTGAGATCAACCATGTATGCAGCAGCGCTGCCCGGGCTGGGCCAGATCTACAACCGAAAATACTGGAAGGTGCCGCTGGTCTATGCCGGGTTCGGAGCCCTGGGATATGCCGTTACCTTCAACACCAGGAACTACAACAAGCTCATCAGTGCCTACCAGGATTTCACTGACATCATTCCCGGGACCGACAGCTACCTCGGGGTCCTGACAGCCCTTGACCCCACGGAGTACGATCCCGTCTTGCACCCGGAGACATACAATCCCTCCACCGAAGCCTGGGTCAGGACCCAGCTGATCAACGGGGTCGATTATTACCGCAAATACCGCGACCTCTCCTATATCGGCATCGTGGCCTGGTACCTGATCACCATCATCGATGCGCACGTGGATGCCAGCCTGTTTGATTATGACGTCAGTGATGACCTTAAGGCTACAGTTATCCCGGCAGTACCTACATTTGCCGGGATAGCACCCGGAGTGACTCTGTCAATTACAAAGACCTTTTAACAAAAAATGAATATGAATCTCAAAACGATAATAGTACCGCTGCTTTTTGTCCTTATCCCGCTCTCGCTGCGTGGAGTAAATGACACCATAATTATACGGGGCGATGGCTCCACAGAACGTATTGAACGTGACCTCGACAGTCTGCTAAGCAACTGGTTTATCAGAATGTCTGCCGCCGGAAGCGACATCGCACCGGCGGACTCTGCCATAACGGAATTCAGTGATTCAGTCTATATAGATCGTCTCGGCAGGATCAACTCTGTCATTACCCTTCCCTACAACAATATCATCAGGAATCATATACATGTCTATACCGGGCGCAAGCTTGACAGGTTTCAGGTGATGCTCGGTCTGCAGGATTACTATTTCCCGATGATAGAGGATATCTTCGACTCATACGGTCTTCCCGTGGAGCTGAAATACATGGCCGTCATAGAGTCTGCCCTAAATCCCAATGCCGTCAGTCGTGTGGGTGCCACGGGACTATGGCAGTTCATGTACAGCACGGGAAGAATGTACGGGCTGACCATCAACTCTGTCGTTGATGAACGTCGCGATCCGGTAAAAGCAACTCATGCTGCCGCCAGGTACCTGAAAGATCTTTATGGCATTTACAACGACTGGATACTTGTCATCGCTGCCTATAACTGCGGTCCGGGGAATGTAAACAAAGCCATCAGACGTTCAGGCAACAGGAAAGATTACTGGGAGATATATTACCGCCTGCCCCGTGAGACCCGCGGATACATACCGGCATATGTGGCTGCCACTTATGCAATGAATTATTATCGTGACCACAACATCACCCCGGTGCATATAAATATGCCCCTATCAGTAGATACCGTTATGGTATCACACGATGTGCACCTTGATCAGATAGCTGCAGTGCTTGACCTGCCGGTGGGCGAACTCAGGGCCATGAACCCTCAGTACCGTACAGGCCTTGTCCCGGGCAAAAGCAAACCTTACCCCATAATGCTTCCGGTGGACAGGCTGGGTGAATTCATATCCCTTGCTGACACCATCACCGCCTACAGGAATGAGGAGTATCTCACCCGGGTGAACCAGACCTCCACCCCCCAGCAGTCGGCATACATACCGCCAGACGTCAAGGGTAAGGCCAAACTTATATATGTTGTCAAGGAGGGCGACAACCTGGGATTTATCTCCGAGTGGTACGATGTGGGCCTATCGGAACTGCGATACTGGAACAACATCTACCGGAACACCATCAGGATAGGACAGAAGCTTACCGTATATGTTGACCCTGACAAGGCAGAGAGATACGGCAAAGTCAACTCGATGAGTTTCGCAGAGAAGCAGAGACTGGAGGGCAAGAGTGTCTCCGCGGCCCCTGTGACGGCAGCCGTTGTTCCATCGTCAGCAGACGGCGAGTATGAGGTTTATACCGTGAGGTATGGCGACACCGTCTGGGATATTGCAAAAAAGTTCAGCGGGGTATCCGCCACTGATATAATGAGTCTGAACAACCTCTCCGACGCTTCAAGGATCAAAGTAGGCCAGAAGCTGAGGATCAGGAAAAAAAGCTGACAAGGAAAGTTATGCGCCCGGGCAGAATATTTCTCTTCCTGCTACTGCTGGTCGTAACGCTCTTTTTGCTGAGCCTTTCGATCGTGCACCTTAAAAGGGAGGGCAATACTCTTTTTGACTCAACACCTTATGATACCGTCCTTAATGACATCACTGACAGCGTCCGGGCAGAAGGCGATAGTATAGGGCCGGCAGAGGCTGACAGTGTCACTGGCGTTGAGGAGTTGTCGCCTGTAGCTTCATCAGAAGAAGATGCAGGCACTGCTTCCGGGCAGCCGCCATGGCCCGGAGATATGATCAGGGACTCGCTGGCCGCAGGGAGGCAGGTGAGGGTACTATTCTTCGGCGATTCTCAGCTCGAGGGTGACCGTGTGACATCACTGTTGCGCAGCGAGTTGCGCAGGGAGGGCAGCGGTATGGGACCGGGACTGATCTCGCCTGTCATGCCGGTGATGTACACCCGTTCATTCGTCGTCAAAAGCTCCTCGAACTGGAAGAGGTATACCCTTCTTGATTACCGCAACGGCACCCTGCCACACAACAGGCTGGGGCCGATGCTCTCAGTATGCCGCTTCACACCACCGAAGGAGACCCTGACCTCAAGGTCCTTCGCCAGCGTGCGGGTCAGCCCGGTTCCGGGAGCAGACCCCTCCGTCGCCGTCTACGAGAAGCTGAGAATATTCTACGGCAACAACTTTGACACGGTGCTCGTTGGCATCAGGTCAGGCAACTCTCTGGTCGATTTTGCCATGCTGCAGATGGGTGCCGGAGTGATGGAGTATGCCGTTCCCCTTCCTGCTGTTTCCGACATTGAGGTTGAATTTACAGGCCGCAACTCGCCTGACATATATGCCCTCAGTCTCGAGAGCGAAGGCGGGGTGATCATTGACAATGTGCCGGTTCGCGGCAGCGCCGGGCTTGAGTTTGTAATGACAGACCATGAGGTTTTCGGTGAGGCAGTGGCAAAGTTAGCCCCTGACATCATCTTCATGCAGTTCGGTCTCAATGTGGTCAGGAATGTCAGGAGCGAGTACCACTACTATGAAGAGGGGCTCGTCAAGCAGATAGAGTACCTGAAGAGGGCTTCGGGCGGAGTGCCGGTGATACTTATCGGTGTCACTGACATGGCCCTGTGGACAAATGATACTATCAGGAGGTTCTCCAACATAAGGGCTATCAGGGATGCTCAGCAGAAGGCGGCAGCACGCAGCGGGGCAATCTTCTGGGATGCCTGGGAATCGATGGGGGGACCCGGGTCCATACTCAGATGGCGAAATCATGTGCCGCCACTGGCATCACGTGACCTCACCCACCTCTCCAACGCGGGTGCTGACACCATGGCCGCAAGGATCTACTCCGAACTCCTGACGGCAAGGAGCGAAGTCCCGGCGGCCTACGGCACCGGAGCCGGAGGAAGCGCGGCCGGCAGCATTACCGGGGGCATAACCGGAGGTGCCGGAGTTGGCAACGCCACAGCAGGCGATAATGCGGCCGGCAGCAGCGCGATAGGAGAGATCGCTGTAGCGGATGATGATGAGGCGGCAGCAGCCCCGGCGGCAGGGAGAGATGAGGATGCCCCCCGGAGAGAGAGGGCTGATGGTAAAGAGCGGTTCAGGGCTGTCAGGGCACTGCTGAGCTACAACCCCAGACAGACATTCATTTTCACCACCTTCAGCTTCTGGATCTTCTTCCTGGTGGTCATGGCCGGTTTTGCACTCATGCACAGGAAACGGGCCATGTGTCACACATGGCTCCTGCTGGTGAGCCTCTATTTCTATTACCGGGTGGGGGGACTCTTCATAATACTGTTGTTGCTGACTACAATCCTGACCTGGCTGACAGCCATTATGACAGAGAGGGCTGAGAGAAAGGCGGGCAAGAGATTCTGGCTGATAACCAATATAATACTGCTGCTGGGATTCCTCAGCTACTTCAAATATGCAGGCTTTATCACCGAAAGCATCAACTCTCTGTTCAACACTTCACTGGTGGCACGTGATATATTTTCATCGTGGTCGAACACCCTGTTCGGTACCTCCTTTGATGTCAACACCATAATACTGCCGGTAGGGATATCATTCTTCACCTTCCAGGCACTCAGCTACAGCATCGATGTTTACCGCGGCCGCATGATTCCGGAGAGGAATATTGCTGATTTCTCCTTCTACCTCACTTTCTTCCCGCAGCTGGTGGCAGGTCCGATAGTCAGGGCCTCGGAGTTCATTCCGCAGATGAAGGGGGAATATACCATCAGCCGCAATGAGTTCGGTTACGGGCTCTTCCTGATACTGCAGGGGCTGGTAAAAAAGATGCTCATCTCGGATTTCATCTCTGCCGGGTTCATAGACAGGGTTTTTGACGCCCCGGCGCTCTATTCCGGATTTGAAAACCTGCTGGCGGTGTACGGATACGGATTGCAGATCTACTGTGATTTCTCCGGCTATACAGATATTGCCATCGGGGTGGCAATGCTGATGGGGTTCAGGCTGCCACTGAATTTCAACTCGCCATACAAGGCTATGAGTGTCAGTGATTTCTGGAAGCGGTGGCATATATCGCTGTCGAGATGGCTGAAGGATTATCTATATATTCCCCTGGGGGGTAACAGGAAAGGCACCATCCGTACCGGCATCAACCTCATGATCACCATGCTCCTTGGCGGCCTGTGGCACGGTGCGGCGACGCGGTTCGTGGTCTGGGGCGGCCTGCACGGTCTGGCGCTGGTAGGTGACAAGATACGAATGCGCCTGTTCCGCCGCTCACCGGGCAAGAGCCGTGTGGCGCAGATAACAGGTATCTTTCTCACCTTTAACTTCGTCAGTTTTGCATGGATATTTTTCAGGGCCGGCACAATGGAGGATGCAGGTGTGATGCTGACGCAGATATTCTCGTCTTTCACACCGGGGAATTACGCTACGGTGCTCATGGCTTACCTGCCGGTTGTTGTGCTTATTGTCTCCGGTTATGTAATGCATTTCCTTCCTGTGACCGTCAAGGAGGCATACCGGGGGCTGTTCATCAGGATACCGCTGGTGTTCAAGTTCCTGATCGCGGCTGTGATTGCAGTGCTGCTTTACAAGGTAGGTACGGATGTCGTTCAGCCCTTCATCTACTTCAGGTTCTGAGGAGCTTGATCCTGATGCTCATTACTTTGTCTCCGTCATTATTTCGGCCCTGGCAACCCCTTCCGCTTCGGCTCGTATCATCACCCTTCCGGGATGTGTGCCGGCCCTGAGAAGTATTGACGCTATGCCGGCCTCAGCCGTTGCCGGGTTGTCACCAACAAGTTCGACATCACCTCTTACCGAGAAGAGCACAGGCAGGCTGCCGTCATATACCGGGTTTCCTGCTGAGTCGACGAGGCTGGCATATACAAAAACTACATCGGCACCGTCGGCCTGCAGTGGCTTGTTGCTGAAGTCGGCTGTGAGCCTCAGTGCTGACGGAGAACCGGGGGTGGTGACGCTGTGAGAGGCTATCTCAGTGCCTCTCTTCAAGGCAGAAGCCCTGATGGTCCCGGGGACATAGTCAGGCAAGGTGAAGGTAAAGGGTGGGTGCCGGAGATTTGCCGAGGTGCGATCGCTGTCAGCTCCCCGGACATCCAGCAGTGAGTCATTGCGAAACAGCCTGATCGTATCGGCATTGCTGTATACCCGCACCATCTTTCCTGATGAGGGCAGATTATGGTGGGCAATAAAACAGACAGGGCCCTCCACTGACTGGCTGCGGTAAAACCAGTAGGAGAATTTCGGCAGGCGGAAGATATCCATCACACCTGATGTCTCAATATCCGGTGCGCAACCACGGTTATAGTCGAACATCAGCCAGTTGGCGTCACCAAAACCGGGTCCGTAAAGGTTATCATTATGTGCCTCCTGAAAGTTGTATGCCTGCTGCAGCATTGCGCTGTCGCCTGCCCCGCGTGACTGCCTTGAGCTTGTCGACTTTGACAGGGAGTCATCACCGCCGGCCTGGCTGAAACCTGCATCCCGCGCATAGTATTCCCAGTCGCCGTACTCGGCGATGAAGAGCGGCTTGTTTGTCGTGTAGCCCTTCCAGTAACCAGGTGCCGATGCATGTTGCCGTGCAGGGATGAACACATCACACACGGCATCCATCCAGCAGCATGTGTAGTTATTTCCGAAAGGCAGTTCCTCCTTCACCGCCTCATGCAGGTTACGGAGGAAATTCAGGGGCATCTGCGTCTCATTGAGCGAAGACTCCCACATGATCACTGACGGGTGGTTGCGGTCACGGCGGCACATAAGACGTGTATCCCTCAGCGAGGCCTGCTGGAAGAGGGAGTCTCCCAGAAACTGCCATCCGGGGATGGCATCAATAACCATCAGTCCGATCTCGTCGCAGGCATCAAGGAAGGCAGGCGAAGGAGGGTAATGGGAAGAGCGGACGATATTGAACCCTGCCTCCCTGATCTTGAAAGCATCGCGGTAGCTCGCATTGTCGGTAAGGGCGTAGCCGATGTAAGGGTATTCCTGATGACGGTTGGTGCCAGTCAGGGTGACAGGTTCTCCGTTGATCAGCAGCCCCTGCTCCGGGGTGATCCTTAATGTCCGGATACCGGTACGTGTCTCCCGCCTGTCAGTCACTCCCTTTTCTGACAGCAGCTCGGTCACAAGGGTATAGAGGAAGGGCTTGTCTGGCGACCAGAGAGCAGGATGCATCACAATCATCCTGGTCATCAGCCTGATGCTCTGCCCCGGTGCGAGCTCCGTATGTGCGGAGCGCGACGAGGCGGTCTCCAGGCCGGCGGCATCAAGAAGAGTGTTCTTCAGCCAGAATGAGCGGGGTGTCTTGTCATCATTGCGAACCTCGACAGAGACGGTGATGGTGGCTGCCTCACGGCTTATGTCACGCGCCCCTGTCATTATGCCGCCGCCGTAAACGGAATGCGACTCCGGCGGGGCGGTGATGTGCAGCCTGTCGGTCACGTAGAGGCTCACATTGCGGTAGAGCCCGCTGTACCACAGGAAGTCGAGCTGGTCAAGAGGCTTGCCGGGAGGAATGCGGGGATTCTCCCTGTTGTCAAGCCTGACAAGAATCTCGTTCTCCCTGCCATACTGCAGATCACGGGACAGATCGACGTAGAACGGAAGGTAACCACCGGTGTGACGCGCTATTTCGGCACCGTTGAGGTAGACTATGGCATCATGCATGGCACCGTCAAAAAGCAGGCCGGTATGTTTGTGGCGCTGCCGGCGTTCAGCCCTGTATATCTTCTTGTACCAGCATATGCCTGTCCACTGCCTGCCGGTGATCGTTAGCGGCTCAATGAAGGCTGTATGGGGCAGGGATACCTCCTCCCACTTGTGGTTGGGGATGTTGCCAGGCAGTATGCGATCTATGCTGGCAGAGTCCTGCCTGATGAAGTACCAGTTGTCATTGAACAGGAGGGGAATGCTCTCCCCTTTTCTCCTGTCACACCCTGACACAAGGGCCAGGAGAAGTGCCAGCACAACGGGGAACCATATCCGCAGCCTCCTTCTCATATCTCACCGAAGCCTGAGACAGGATGGGCATAGGCTATCACATCCCTGCCTGCTATGGCTTCCGGACAGAGGATGATAAGTCTTTCGAGGACATTCCTGAACTCCCTGACATTACCGGTCCAGGTGATCTTCTGCAGCTCACTGATAGCGTCAGGGGTGATTTTCTTCGGGCTCATGCCGTACTCACCGCATATCAGCGTGTTGAAGTGATCTGCCAGAAGGGGTATGTCCTCGCTTCTCTCATTGAGTGAAGGCACATGGATAAGGATGACACTCAGCCTGTGGTACAGATCCTCCCTGAAGGTGTTGTGTTCTATCTCATCCCTGATATGTTTGTTTGTTGCGGCTATGACCCTGACATCCACGTGTATGTCCTTGTCTGACCCCACACGGGTGATCTTGTTCTCCTGCAGTGCCCGCAGCACCTTCGCCTGGGCTGCCAGGCTCATGTCACCCACCTCATCGAGGAAGATGGTCCCTCCGCCGGCCTGTTCGAACTTACCGATACGTTGCTTGATGGCTGATGTGAATGACCCTTTTTCATGACCGAAGAGTTCGCTCTCGATGAGCTCCGAAGGTATGGCGGCACAGTTGACCTCTACAAAAGGTCCCCGGGCGCGGCTGCTCTTCTCATGTATCTGGTGTGCCACAAGCTCCTTGCCGGTGCCGTTGGCGCCGGTGATAAGCACACGCGCCTCCGTGGGGGCCACCCTGTCTATCATCTCCTTGACGGCTCTGATGGCCGGCGACTCACCGACGATCTCAAACCTTTTGCTCACCTGCTTCTTAAGCACCTTTGTCTGGCTGATCAGTGAGCCTCTCTCCAGTGCGTTGCGTATGGTTATCAGCAGCCGGTTGAGATCCAGTGGCTTTTCGAGGAAGTCAAAGGCACCCTTCTTTATGGAGTCAACGGCAGTGTCTATGTTACCGTGACCCGAGATCATTATCACAGGCACATCTGAAGATATCTCCTGGATCTTCTGCAGCACCTCAATGCCATCCATCTTTGCCATCTTGATGTCACACAGCACCACATCGTAGTTCTCCTGTGAAAACATCCTTATGCCTGTTGCACCCTCTTCGGCAAGATCAACTTCGTACTTCTCATACTCAAGTACATCCTTCAGGGTATTCCGGATGGACTTCTCGTCGTCGACAACCAGTATCCTTGCCATGTCAGTATCTGTTTATCCTTTGTATGTCAGCCATTTCCACAGCTCCTTGTACGATGACTTCTTGCCGTACATGAGTATCCCGGTACGGTAGATCTTGGCTGCCATCCATACTGCCCCGAAGATGGTGATAAGCATCAGTCCCATAGAGAGCCCTATCTCCCAGAGTGGCACGTCAAATGGTATACGGGCCATCATGACTATGGGTGATGTAAGGGGTATCATGGAGAACCAGAATGAGAGTGAACTTTCGGGATTCTGCATCGTGCCCAATGCCACAAACAGGCCAAGGATTATGGGGATGGTTACCGGCAGCATGAACTGCTGCGTCTCCGTCTCATTGTCAACGGCTGAACCTATGGCTGCAAACAGTGATGCATAGAGGAGATAACCGGTCAGGAAATAGAAGATGAAGCTGAAGATAATCAGGCCCCATGGCTGGTTCAGGGCCCCGGCAAACATCTGCTGAAATTCGGTAAGCTGTTCTGCTGATATGGTAGAGGCTCCGGCACCAGCCACCGCCTGATCAGCCTCGGCAAAGCTCTGCGGCAGCTGCTGTATCTGTTCCATGGTCCCTTCGGGCAGGAAGCTGGACTTAACTACCATCACCAGGGCCAGGGTAAGCACTATCCAGAGTGCAAACTGGGTGAGACCCACCAGTGCCACGCCTATTATCTTGCCAAGCATGAGCTGAACCGGCTTTACCGATGAGATTATGACCTCGACAATGCGGCTGGTCTTCTCCTCAATCACACCGCGCATTACCATTGAGCCAAACATGAAGACGAGCATATACATCAGGAAACCCCCTATGTATGCCAGTGCCATCGATATGCCGGTGCTTGTCTCCCGGGCGCTGCCCGATTCATCCATCTTGATGGTCTGGATCCTCACGCTGGTGTTAATGGTCCGGAGAATCTCATCGAGGTTCTCGATGTTGTACGCCAGCAGCTTCTGTTTCTCTATCTCCTTCTCCAGGGAGCCGGAGATATGATCAAGGAGGCCTATCGGAGGCTGTTTTTTCGATATCAGCTGGACGGCATCAGGTGTTGTGACAATCTGGGGGGATATGTAGAGCACTCCATAGTAACCCATCTCGGAGAAATTGTTCTTAATGTCATTAAGCCTTACGCCTGGGAGGTATTCAAAGTCAACGTCCCTGGTATCAGGAATGACGTTGGTGAAGAGATCCGATCCCTCTTCGATAACTGCTATCTTCTTGAAATCCTTGTCCTCATTGCTCATCACCAGCATCGGGATGATGAAGATAAGGGCAAAGAGGAAGGGAGTGAGAAGTGTCATTATGATGAACGACTTCTTGCGCACCCTGGTAATGTATTCCCTGCGGATAATGAGTGATATCTTGTTCATGGCTCAGTTTTTTGCAGCTTCCCTGTTTCTTGTTTCCACAACCCTGATGAATATCTCGTTCATTGACGGCAGGGCAGGGTTGAATGACACTACCCTGCCGGCGGCGGTCATCGCTTTGATGATCTCGTTGGTGTCGCCCGATTCCGTGGCTTTGATACGCACCGAGCTTTTCCCGGCTTCGAATATGGAGTCCAGAACGGAGAAGTGTCCGTTACCCGTCGGGGTGACCTCCCCGTCAAAGATAATGTTGAATTCGTTTGCCGCCCAGTCGCGCCTTATCTTCTCCACGCTCCCTTCGAGTATCGTATTGGCCTTGTTGATCAGGGTGATGTGGTCACAGAGCTCCTCAACCGATCCCATGTTATGGGTTGAGAAAATGATGGTTGCCCCCCGTTCACGGAGAAAGAGTATCTCTTCCTTGATCTGCTTTACGTTTATGGGGTCAAAGCCGGTAAAGGGTTCATCAAAGATCAGCAGTTTCGGCTCATGGAGTACCGTGGTGATAAACTGAACCTTCTGCTGCATTCCTTTTGATAGCTCCTCAATTTTCTTATCCCACCAGCCGGTTATCTCCAGCTTTTTAAACCAGTACTTCAGCCTGCGCATTGCCTCGGCATGGCTGAGGCCCTTAAGCTGAGCCAGGTAGAGTGCCTGTTCTCCAACCTTCATCTTCTTGTAGAGGCCACGCTCTTCAGGCAGGTAACCTATGTTATGGACATCATCGGGTTTTACCGGACGGCCGTTGAGGAAGATGGCCCCGCTGTCGGGGGCAGTGATCTGGTTGATGATACGGATCAGTGTTGTCTTACCGGCACCGTTGGGCCCCAGAAGCCCGTAGATGCTCTGTTCCGGAACGCTGATACTGACATTGTCCAATGCCGTCTGGGTAGCAAACCGTTTCGTAACGTTTTGTGCTTCAAATAGTGTCATTTTTCTTTCCACGATTAACCCGCAGATACGGGAAGCTCAAAGATATAAAAAAAAAGGTTGACACTGATTCTGTCAGCTGTCAACCCTTTGCTCCCCGGGGGTATTATGCTATGAGAAGTAGTTCTTCACCCTGTCAAAGAAGCCCTTGTCGTTGGCATCGGGCCTGGGTGTGAAGGTGGATGAGGAGCGGTACTCCTCCATAACCTTCAGTTCTTCTTTGGTGAGGCTTTTGGGTATCCATACGTTGACATTCACCAGCAGATCGCCCTTGCCGTACCCGTTGACATCAGGCAGTCCCTTGCCCCTGAGCCTTAGTATCTTCCCGCCCTGTGTTCCGGGGTCGATCTTGATCCGGACCTTTCCCTCTATGGTCGGTACTTCGGCGTTTGTCCCGAGTATGGCGTCCGGAATACTGATGAAGAGGTTATAGATGATGTCATTGCCTTCACGTATGAGTTCCGGATGAGGCTCTTCCTCAATGACGACTATCAGGTCACCGTTGATTCCGCCGCGTCTTGCGGCATTGCCCTTGCTGCTGACCGACAGCTGCATGCCGGGTGACAGTCCGGCAGGTATTGAGAGGGGTATCACCTCTTCAGCCTGGACAATGCCTTCTCCGTAGCATTTGGGGCATTTTTTGGTTATCACCTTACCTTCGCCACCGCATACATTACAGGGTGCGCTGGTCTGCATCTGCCCCAGGATGGTGTTCATCACCCTGGTAGTGTGTCCCGTTCCCTTGCAGGCAGAACAGGTTGTCACATCGCTTTCGGAGGCGGCACCGGTGCCATGGCAGGTGTTGCAGGTGACATACTTGTTAACCTTCACTCTCTTCTCAGCCCCATGGGCGAACTCCTCAAGGGTAAGCCTGACTTTCAGCCTCAGGTTAGTACCCTTGTTGACGTTACGTGAACGTCCGCTGCGCCGTGAACCGAATGCCCCGCCAAAGGCATCACCGAAGATGTCGCCGAAGGATGAGAATATATCTTCCATGGTCATGCCGCCGCCAAAGC
>CAZFIF010000014.1:0-28931 GCA_964519065.1 uncultured Rikenella sp. | reverse complement strand
TCTCCTTAAGCCTGAAACCGGCATGATCTGAGGCAATTATGATTTTTTCCAAAACTCCCTTATATTTTTATACAAATATAGTCCTGTAATCAATACCAGAAAAGAAAACATGTCCGCATTAGTATGTTAATAACATGTAACCACCGGTTTAATTCTTTGTTCATTTATTTCCGTCGCCCTGGCTGTTCTTATCACATGTATTTTTTTTCTTTTTTCAAAAAGAATTTCTTATCACGGAGACACTATATTTCAACCGCTACTCAACAGCAGGAACGTGAACTTTTATTAACTTTCACTGTCAACAAAGGAGCCGTAACAACTGTTAACTAAAAGGCTAATTCTCTCTTTTTCAAATAAGGTATACTTTTTGCGGTGTTTAAAAGCTGTTATTAATCTTTTAACCCCCATTTTTGCAAAAAGAATCGTAAAATTGTTTGAACAGAACTAACAGCATATAATAACCATCATATATAAAATTTTTAAAACTATAATATAAAAAATGGTTGTTGATAAAGATATCGTAAACAGTATTCAGGAGCTCAAGAAAGAGAAAAATGCGGTTATTCTGGCACATTACTATCAGACATCTGACATTCAGGATATAGCTGATTTCATCGGTGACAGCCTGGCTCTTTCACAGCAGGCTGCAGAGACTGAGGCTGAGATGATAGTTTTTGCCGGGGTAAAATTCATGGCAGAGACGGCAAAAATCCTGTCGCCTGAGAAAAAGGTGATCATTCCGGATATGATGGCTGGCTGCTCATTGGCCGACTCATGCAAGAGGGAGGATTTTGAAAAGTTCATCAGGGACAATCCCGGAAGAACGGTAATTACCTACGTGAATACCAATGCTGACATAAAGGCCATAAGTGATATCACATGCACATCCTCCAATGCGAGACAGATAATAGAATCTCTTCCTGAAAATGAGAAGATAATATTCGGCCCTGACCGCAACCTGGGAAACTATATAAAGAGCCTGACGGGAAGGGATATACTTGTATGGGACGGTGCCTGTCATGTCCATGAGGAGTTTTCCCTGGAGGCCATAGTGAAATTGAAACGTGAATACAGTGATGCAAAAATAATAGCCCATCCGGAGTGTGAGTTGCCGGTAAGACTTGTGGCAGATTATATAGGTTCAACATCAGGATTGCTCTCCTTTGTAAAGAAGGATGCCGGAAAAACTTATATTGTAGCCACGGAACCGGGCATCATTTACCAGATGAAAAAAGCAAGGCCGGAAAAGAATTTTATTCCGGCACCGCCGAAAGATTCAACCTGCGGATGCAGTGAATGCAATTTCATGAAGCTCATTACTCTTGAAAAGATATATAAATCACTTAAATTTGAGGAACCGGAAATAACAGTTGACCCGTTGATAGCTAAACAGGCGGTAGTACCGATTAAGAGAATGCTTGAGATATCAGCAAAATTGGGCTTATAAGATGAAAAGAGTTTTTCTGACCCTGCTGGTTTTTATTCCTTTTACCCTGGCTGCCCAGCAAAACAGGGAGCTTAAGGACGGATATCAGCAGTTCAGATATCCAAACGGAAATATTTCAAGCGAGGGTTTCATTCGGAACGGCAAGCCTGACGGATACTGGAAAAGTTATTATGTCACCGGAGTGCTAAAGTCCGAAGGCAAGAGAACCAGCTTTCTCCTTGACAGCATCTGGATCTTCTACGACCAGGCAGGTGACACGACGGAAAAGATCAGTTACCTGCTGGGAAAGAGGAACGGGTATTATCTCAGGTATAAGAAAGATCCTGTTTATGGACTCTATGTACATACTTCGGAACTGTATGCCGGCGACAAAAAAGAGGGTGTGGCACGTATCTTCTATCCTGACGGAAAAACAAGACAGACGATACCCTATATCAACGGAAGGAAAGACGGACTGTCACGTGAGTATGACAGAGAAGGAAAAATAATCACCCTGCTCGAATACAACAACGACTTTCTTATCAGCCGGGAGCGAATAAACCAGACTGACGCTGCCGGACTCAAGCAGGGTGAATGGCTTGAATTCTACCCTGGCGGGGCGATCAAAACCGAAAGAAATTATCGTAATGACCTGCTTCACGGCTATTACAAGGAGTATGATGAGAGGGGAAGGCTGCTGGTCACACTGCTGTATGACAACGGCAAGGTCACCGGCACAGAGATTGACAACAGTGCAGAGATTGATATTGAGAACCGGTATGACGAGTCGGGAAAGCTGATCTATTCGGGCCCGTTCAAGGAGGGTATCCCGGTGGGGATACACCGTGAGTACAACAGTGACGGAAGCGTCAGGATTGCAAAAATATACAATGACAATGGCGTGCTGATATCTGAGGGTATCGTTGATGATGAGGGCAACAGGAACGGTCCGTGGAAGGATTTTTCTGCCGACGGAACAGTGACAGCGGAAGGAGCATATGTCAACAGCAGGCGCACGGGAACCTGGAAATTCTATAATACTTCCGGAAGGCTTGAGCAGGCCGGATCCTACAACAACGGACGTATTGACGGAACATGGCGCTGGTATTACCCCGAGGGAGAGCTGCTGAGGGAGGAGGATTACTACCAGGGCAGAAGGGACGGTCAGTACACCGAGTACACACGCACCGGAGAGATAATAGCACAGGGAGCTTACGCCGACGGCGAGAGAAATGGCGAATGGATATTCAGGTCGGGCGACAACACTGAGGAGGGTAACTATCTGCTGGGACTGCGTGACGGTGAGTGGAAGGCATATTATCCGAATGAAAAATTAAGGTTTCGCGGGGAATACAGGCAGGGTAACCCCGTAGGCCACCATACGTTGTGGTATGCCAGCGGAAGGATCAGAGAGGACCGCTATTACAGGAACGGACTCAGAACCCGCACATGGAAGAAGTACAGCGAGGAGGGCGACGTAATTCTCTCGGTCACCTATCGTGATGATGTGGAGACAAGTATCAACGGTGTGGCTGTCAATCTTCCCGAGAGCAGTGTCAGGCGCATAAAATAGCTGCGGACAATGAGTGAACAGTTCAACCTGAGAAAAGAGATAACCCTTGCCGGTGATGCGGAGCTGGAGAAGCAGCTGCGGCCCCTCTCTTTCGATGATTTTCGGGGACAGCAGCGCATTACCGATAATCTGAGTGTGTTTGTCACCGCGGCACTGCAGAGGGGAGAGGCTCTTGACCATGTGCTTCTGCACGGTCCTCCGGGACTGGGAAAGACCACCCTGGCAGCAATCATCTCCAATGAACTGAAGGTTAAGCTGAAAGTTACCTCCGGGCCGGTGCTCGACAAGCCCGGAGATCTGGCCGGACTGCTCACCAGCCTTGAAGAGGGAGATGTTCTGTTTATCGATGAGATACACCGTCTCAGCCCGGTAGTTGAAGAGTATCTCTACTCTGCTATGGAAGACTACCAGATTGATATTATGATCGACAAGGGTCCGGGAGCCCGCTCCGTACAGCTGAAACTAAATCCCTTTACACTGATCGGGGCCACAACCCGCTCGGGACTGCTTACCAGTCCGCTCAGGGCCCGCTTCGGCATCAAGTTTCACCTCGAATATTATGATACACCCATTCTGAAGGGGATTGTGAAACGATCAGCAGGAATACTCAATATAATCATAGATGACATCGCCGCACTGGAGATAGCCTCTCGCAGCCGGGGCACGCCAAGGATAGCCAATTCGCTACTGAGGAGGGTACGTGATTTTGCACAGGTGAAGGGTACCGGGGCCATTGACCTGGAGATAACGCGTTACGGCCTCGAGGCCCTTAATATTGACAAGCATGGTCTTGACGAGATGGATAACCGCATTCTTAAAACCATCATTGAGAAGTTCAAGGGCGGACCGGTGGGACTGAATAACGTTGCCACGGCCGTGGGAGAAGAGAGCGGAACCATAGAGGAGGTCTATGAGCCTTTTCTTATCAAGGAGGGATACATTAAGAGGACGCCTCGCGGACGTGAGGCCACGGAGATTGCCTACAAACATCTTGGCCTGGTGCCCGGCAGTGACGGCAAACTGTTCTGAACCGGCAGGAGAGGGAAGAGAGGTATATCTCCTCTTCCGGAGAGCAGGGCCCGGCAGACTAAGAACTCACCTTCTCAAGACCTTTTAGGTCGATGATCTTTATTTTCCTTCCGCTTAGCTCTATAAGCCTGTCGCTCTTGAATTCTGAAAGGAGACGTATTACTGATTCGGTGGCTGTGCCGACGATGTTGGCCAGCTCCTCACGGGTCAGTGATATACGGAGAAATTTCTGCTCGTCAAGGCCAAAATCATCTACCAGGTTCACCAAAACCTCTGCAACTCTCTCACGAACAGTCTTCTGAGCTATGTCTGTAATATATGAGTTGGCCTCTGCCAGCTCGTGACAGGTGAGCTTGACCACTTCAAAGGCAAAAGCCGGATTCGTTTTCACAAACTGTATCAGCAGCTCCGAAGGTATAAAGCAGACCTGGCTGTCTTCGATAACCTTGGCCGAGGTGCACGCAGGCTCGTTGCTCAATACTGACCGGTATGCGATAATCTCACCGCGACGGGCAAAACGGATGATCTGTTCCTTTCCGTCAACGCCTGTCTTGAAAACCTTGATGATGCCCGAGTTGATGCAGAAGAAACCGCTTATACGGTTACCCTCATGATAAAGTATATCACCCCTTTTGTAGCGCCGGAAATCCTTCTCAAAGTTCAGCCTGTCAGTCTCATCCCGGGTAAGAAACCGAAAGACGGAGTTTGTTTCAAATGCGCATTTTTCACAGAATGCCATGGAAAAGTCTTGCTGTTTCATAACTCAGGGGTTAATAAGGTGAGTATTAGTAAAAGTCATAAAATTTCAGAACGGAACTGATTAAGAAACCTGATGTCGTTTTCAAAGTATAGACGGAGGTCATTGACGCCGTATTTGAGCATGGCAGCACGTTCAATACCCATGCCGAAAGCATAGCCTGTATATTTCACCGGGTCTATGCCGCATGCTTCAAGGACATTGGGATCAACCATACCGCAGCCGAGGAGCTCGAGCCATCCGGTACCCTTGCATACGCCGCATCCCCTGCCTCCGCACAGGTTGCAGTTTATATCCATCTCTGCCGAGGGTTCGGTGAATGGAAAGAATGAGGGCCTGAGCCGTATTTTCACATCAGAGCCAAACAGCTCCACGGCAAAGTAGAAGAGTGTCTGCCTGAGATCGGCAAAAGAGACGTTCTCTGCAACATATAGTCCCTCAACCTGGTGGAAGATACAGTGTGCACGGGCTGAGACAGCCTCGTTGCGAAAGACCCTTCCGGGAGAGATGGTCCTGATGGGAGGCTGCTCTCTCTCCATCACACGTACCTGTACCGAGGAGGTGTGGGTGCGCAGCAGAATATCATCGGGATGAGACTCCACCCCGGAACTCTTTCTAATGAAGAAGGTATCCTGCATGTCGCGCGCCGGATGATCACTGGCAAAGTTGAGCATGGTGAAGACATGGTTGTCATCCTCTATCTCCGGTCCCTCAGAAACCGTAAAACCAATACGGCTGAATATGTCTATTATCTGGTTACGGACAAT
The DNA here is from genome assembly GCA_964519065.1 of uncultured Rikenella sp. Lineage (GTDB taxonomy): Bacteria > Bacteroidota > Bacteroidia > Bacteroidales > VadinHA17 > SR-FBR-E99. Next base: position 23,379 of record CAZFIF010000014.1, on the reverse strand, counting down.
GGATATAGGGTGACGTGTACCGGCAATGAAGGGCCAGGCGGGCCGGGTAAGGTCCGTTTGAGAAGTGACGGTATCGGCAACGGAGATCCGTTCCTTGTGCTCATTGTATTTGTCTGTAGCCAGCTGCTTCAGCTCATTCAGAAGCCTGCCTGTCTCCCTCTTCTCTTCAGGAGGAACATTTCTGAATCCCTCAAAAAGCACTGATATGCTTCCCTTCTTGCTCAGGTAGGCTATCCTGAACTGCTCCAGCAGATCAGCATCCGTAATCTGAAAATCCTCAACCTCTTTTCTTAATTCTGCAATCCTGCCAATCATCTCCGAAGCAAATCTTACCTGATTATCTTAACATTTATTATCCTGATATCATTTACAGGCCTGTCGCTCATGTCGGTAGCTGTGGCGGCAATAGCATCGACCACCTCCATACCTTCCAGCACCTCACCGAAGACGGTATATGCGCCGTCGAGGAAGGGTGTTCCGCCCTCGGTTTTATAAACATTGATATGCTGTTCCGGCATTTCATATGGGCCCTCAGCCTCCATCGCCTCATAGGCCCTGACGATGGCATTCTGCTGAACGATATCCTCAGATATGGCGGTGTCGGCCTGCAGGGCTTCCCGGCGCAACTCACTTAGTGCTTTGTTGTAGAGATACTGCCGGCGGTTGTACTCGATACGCTGGATGGTGCTGGCCAGCTCCTCATTGTTGTAAACCTTTCCCTGTACAATGTAGAACTGCGTTCCTGATGAGTTGCGGTCAGGATTCACATCATCGCCCATGCGGGCGGCAGCCACGGCTCCTCTTTTGTGAAAGAGGGAATCGTTGATCTCCGCCGGGATGGTGTAATCATCATTCAGGATGGCAGTATCCTGTTTTGTGGAACCATCACCCGTCTGTATCATGAAATCTTTTATAACCCTGTGGAATGTGACACCGTCATAGAAGCCACTCTCTGCAAGCTTTATAAAATTATCACGATGCATTGGAGTGAGGTCAGACAGGGAGATAAGTATATCTCCTTCGGTAGTTCTGATCTCGGCGCGGACGCCGGATCCGCTGCCTGATGTGCAGCCGGCCAGCAGCACAGCAGCTGCAAGCGGTAACAAGATGCGTAAGGAACTCCTCATTTTCTTATTATTTACGAAGGACAAAGATATATATTTGCAGTAAGAGTTAAGCATGAACGATATACGCAAGCTTGCAGGGCAGACTGTCATTTACGGTTTCGGTACCGTGGTGCCGCGATTTTTGAACTATGCCCTGCTGACGCCGTTTTATACCCGCATCCTGGGACTTGAACAGTACGGTGTTGTCACCGAGCTGTACGCATGGATGGTTCTTGCGCTGGTTATACTCACCTACGGGATGGAGACGACCTATTTCAGGTTTGCGGGTAAAAAGGCACCGGCAGGAGAGGTCTACGGCACGGCGATGATCAGTCTCTTTACAACCTCAGTATTCTTCCTGCTGGCGATATCTCTCTTCCTGGCACCTGTTTCCGGTTTTCTCGGCTATGAACGGCATCCGGAGTACATAAGGATGTTTGCCTGGATAGTGGCAATCGATGCCTTCTCCGCAATTCCCTTTGCATGGCTCCGGAACAACAACAGGCCGATGATCTTCAGTGCATTGAAGATCATCAATGTACTGGTGACAATGATAATAGCCTTTTTCTTCCTATGGTTCGCGCCTGCACTGGCGGAAAAGGGAAGTTCTTGGGTCTACAAAATCTGGAACCCTGAGTTCCAGGTAGGGTATGTCTTTGTTGCAAACCTGGCTGGATCTGCAATTACGCTGATATGCCTGATTCCGTTCATATTCAGGATAAAGCCTGTATTTGACAGGAAGCTGCTGGGCAGGATGCTTGCCTACAGCTGGCCCTTGCTTATTGGTGGCATGGCCGGCTCGCTCAACGAAGTTCTTGACAAGATCCTCCTTCGCAGGCTGATCGGAGGCCCTGAAGGCCTGGCCACCGTAGGACTGTACGGTGCGGGATACAAGGTAGGCGTGCTGATGTCACTCTTCATACAGATGTATCGCTTTGCGGCGGAACCCTTCTTCTTTGAGAAAGCCGGAAGCAAGGATGCAAAGGAGACCTATGCCGTCACGATGAAGTATTTTGTGGTCACGGCACTGATACTCTTCCTGGGAATTAATCTGTATCCGGAAGTGGTACAGTTACTTATCGGAGAGGACTTCCGCGAGTCGCTGATAGTGGTGCCTATTATCAGCATGGGGTACCTCCTGCTGGGAATCTTTATTAACCAGAGTATCTGGTACAAGGTTGACGACAAAACAATTTACGGGGCATGGATAACATTTGTGGGCGTTGCCGTTACAGTGGCTGTTAACGTCATTTTCGTGCCCGTCTTTGGTTATATCGCTGCTGCCTGGGCGCACGTGGCCTGCTATCTTTCAATGGTTATCGTATCATATTTTGTGGGCCTGAAGTATTACCCGATAAAATATGAAATAGGTAAAATATTCCTGTATATAGTGCTTGCAGTGGCGCTGTTGTTTGTTTCGATGCTGCTTGAAGGGGAGAACAAATTCTTCAACGCAGCACTTGACACTCTGCTCCTTTTCATTTTCTTTGCCGTGGCAGAAATTAAGGACAGGTTCTTTTCGTTGTTGTTTAAAAGAGATAAATGAAAATAAGGATAGTAAACAGGTCACAGCACCCGCTTCCATCTTACGAGACGGCACTGTCTGCAGGGATGGACCTGAGGGCTGATATCAGGGAACCGGTTACCCTTAAGCCTTTGGAAAGGAAACTTGTGGCAACAGGCCTGTTCATAGAACTGCCGGCAGGTTATGAGGCGCAGGTAAGACCTAGAAGCGGCCTTGCAATAAAACACGGGATTACCGTACTTAATTCGCCGGGCACCATAGATGCAGACTACAGGGGAGAGATATGCGTGATACTTATAAACCTTTCAGAATCTGATTACACGATACATGACGGTGACCGGATAGCACAGATGATCATCGCACATCATGAGAAGGCCGAGTTGATAGAAACAAAAGAGATAAACAATACGGAGAGAGGAGCCGGGGGATTCGGACACTCGGGAAAAAGATGAGAAAACTGCTTTCTATAATTGCTGTATCACTACTGCTGGCAGGCTGTTCTGCAGGCACTGTGGTACCCACTGAAGATACAAATTCACCGGTAAGGCCTGACAGCCGGTATGACTATATGCTTACAGAGGCACTCAGACAGAAGTATGTCGGTGATGTCAATGAGGCAGCAAGATTGTTTGAGAAATGTATTGAGACCGATCCGGCACGCTCTGTTCCTTACTTTGAGCTGGCACAGATATATTCGGCAGCAGGATTGGGCGAGAAGGCTGTAAGATATGCATCACGGGCGGCAAGGCTGGAGCCGGAAAACTACTGGTACCAGCTGGCAGCAGGGTCGCTGTTCACACAGTATGAACAGAAAGATTCTGCGCTTGTGTATTTCAAGAGAGCACTGAAGGCTGATAGCCGGGCCGTGGAGGTTAACTCGGTGCTGGCAGGACTCTACGCTGAAAAGGGAGAAGCTGAAATGGCAGACTCGCTATTCTCCATCATTAATAATCAGGGTCTCCTCAGTGACGATATGTTCCTGATGATGATATCGGGACTGATAATGAAAGGAGACCTTGAGGAAGCTGCCAGGAGAACGGAACGGCTGATTGAAAGAGAACCGGAGGAGATCAGGTACAGGGCACTGCTTGCTGATATAAGCTATGAGGATGGTAACATTGAAAAGAGCGACAGCATATACAGGTCAATTATTGAAAAGGATCCGGAAAATATTGAGACACAACTGCTTTACCTGATGAACCAGGTATATAAAAAGGATTATGCTGATATATCGGGATTCCTGAATAATGTCTTTGAGAATGAGGTTGTTGACAGGGAGAGAAAGATATCCGTAGCAGGGAGACTGCTCAATGACAGTGCCTATATTAAGGAAAACGCTCAATCACTGGAAGAGAGCCTGCTCATACTGGAGGCTAAATATCCGGACGATGAAGAGATACTGTCAATGAGACCCGGATTGTATGAGAACACAGGGCGGAAAGAAGAGGCAATTTCCAGATATGAGGAGCTTGTTAAAGCGTTGAAACCAGGGTTTTACTCCGCCGAGAGACTGATACTTCTTTATGCAGAAACTGAACAATACAGGAAGCTGTATGACCTTGCCGCCGTCTATTCGCGGGAGAACAACAGAAGCATAATCGGGAAGGTCTATTATGCTATTGCTGCCATGGAACTCGAAGAGTACCAGATTGCCGATTCTGAGCTGAAAAAGGCACTGATACTTGCCGGAAATGATGCCGGAATGAAGGTTCAGATTCTATCAATGATAGGAGATCTTAAGTTCAGGATGAAAGATCCGGAGGCGGCCTACGGCTTCTATGAAGAGGCATTGGAGCTGTCACCCGGGGAGGTACTGGTGCTTAATAATTATGCATATTTTCTTGCCGAAGATAACCGTGACCTTAAAAAGGCCCTCGGGATGGCAGAGGAGGTAATGAGGAGTGAAGGAAACAATCCTACTTATATTGATACATATGCATGGGTGCTCTATAAGCTGGGAAAGCACAGACGCGCCTGGAAGCAGATGCAAAGAATAGTTGATGCGGGTGAGGTGAATGATCCTGAAATACTTGAGCATATGGGATTTATCTTATATGAACTGAACAGATGCGAAGAGGCTGCGGAATACTGGAAGAGATCCCTGGAGAAAGATAGCACCAAAACTTACCTGGAGGAGGAGATAAGAAAATGCGGGAATTAGTGAGATCGGCAATGGTGGTGCTCCTGATAGCTCTGCTGGCGGGATGCTCTGCATCTCGCAGGAGACGAAGTGCTGAGCCCGCAGCGACTGGTGGTGTAGTTAATTACAGTGCCGTGGCATCAAAGGTCACTGGCTATAATATCACTGACAATGGATTCGTTATACGAAGGGGAAGAATAGAAATAGAAGGAACATCGGTGGAAGGAAGCTTCGGATTCACGGCAAGGATAAACAGGGATGGGGATTTTATTGCTTCGGTGAGAGGGCCGCTGGGAATTGAGTTGGTGAGACTGCTGGCCGTTGGGGATGAGATCGCGGCCATTGACAGATTCAACCGGACAGTTTATACCGGTAAAAAAGATGAATTCCTTAAAAAAAACGGCATGCCGCCCGATTTTGTTGAAATTCTCTTTGGTGATATGCCGGGACTGTATGGGGCACAGTATGAATCGGTGAACGCAAATGAGCTGCTTGTGCGATTAAGGGAAAGTGATACGGATAGAGAGGTGAGCTTATGCATTGATGAAATGAAGGTGTGCAGACAGAGAATTATATCAGTGAAGTCGGGACACGAGATTACAATGCAGTTCAGTGATTTTAAAAGTGACGGAGGAGGGAGATATGCTTCGCTGATAGAAATGAATGAAAGAAAGAGTAAGCTTCATATAACGGTGAAAATCGATGAACTTGTCACAGGCTACGATGAGAAGATAGATTTTAACCTTCCGTCTTACACGAGAAGCAGCATATGAAAAGAGTCATTCTGTCGGCATGTGTTTTGACAGGTGCGCTGATTGCAGCATACGGACAGTCGCGTGCCGAGCTTGAGGAGATGAGGAAGAAAAACCTGGAAGAGATAGAATATGTTGACAAAATGCTCAGGAGTACGGCAACAGAAAAGAGCGAGAACCTGAATGAACTGAGGGTTATAGGAAAGAAGCTTAATCTCAGGGAGAAACTGATAAACGAATATGGTCAGGAGATCTCGCTTCTGGAGTACAGGATTGCCCTGAACAGAACCGCAGGAGAGATGCTTGAGGAAGATCTGGATAATCTGAAGAAAGACTATGCAAGGTCTATCGTAAGCGCCTATAAGGCGACTAAAGGCACCCCGGCAGTGGCATTTATCCTCTCTTCTGCAGATTTCAACCAGGGATACAAGAGACTGAAGTATATACAGCAGGTAGCCAGGTACAGAAGAAAGGAGACAGAGACTATAGAGACGATCTATATTGAGTTGCAGAACACCAGGGAGAGGCTCGAGAGTGACAGGAAAAACATCAGGGATCTGAAAGGAAGAGAGGAGAGACAGAAGCAGATTCTGGGTAATGAAAAGAGCAGGAAGGAGAGGTTGGTGAGCTCCCTGGGAAAGAAGGAGGCACAACTGAAACAGGATCTGGCACAAAAGAAGAAGATAGCAAGGGAGATTGAGAACGAAATTGCCAGGCTGATAGAGGAAGAGAGGAAGAAAAGCGCCGTGACTCCGATGAGCAATGAGATGAAGTTGATAGGGGAATCGTTCGGCGAAAACAGGGGAAGATTGCCCTGGCCTGTAGACAGGGGACTGGTAACAAGCCATTTTGGCCTCCAGCCACATCCTGTGCTGAAGAATGTTACAGAAGATAACATTGGAATTGAGATCACTTCAAGCGGAGATACAAAGGCAAAAGCAGTATTCAAAGGGGAGGTTGTAAGGGTTTTTGCAATATCAGGGGCAAACATGGCAGTAATAATCAGACATGGAATATACCTTACAGTATATCAGAACATTATAAATGTAAGGGTAAAGGCCGGCGATAAAGTAAGCACGGGTGAAATTTTGGGCGATGTTTACAGTGACAGTCGTGACGGAGGGAAGAGCGTCATTAAGTTCATGATCTACGAAGAGAAGAAAAAACTTGACCCGGAACGGTGGCTGTTAAAAAAATGATTAAATTTTGAAACAAAAAAATTGACCTGTTGGTATAAAAACTAATAGGGAAACAGGATGGAAAGCATTACAATCAATTCAGACGTTGAAAACCTGAAGATAGTTGAGACCGTTGTCGATACACTTTCAAAGAAACTTGGAATTTCGGATGAGGTATACGGCAAGATACTGATATCTACCGTAGAGGCAGTGAATAACGCCATACTTCACGGAAACAAGGGAGACAGCAGCAAGATGGTAAAGGTTGATTTTACGGCTGACGGAAATTATTTTAATGTAACTGTTACTGATGAGGGAGAGGGCTTTGAATACAGCAACCTGCCTGATCCGACAGACCCTAAGAATATTGAAAACCTGCACGGAAGGGGAGTTTTTCTCATGAGAAACCTCTCAGATGAGATAGAATTCAACGACTCGGGTAACGAGGTTAAAATGCAGTTCAGATATTAAGATCTTGGTAGTAAAGGTCCACTACGATATCGAGAAATTCAGGCTGCGCGACAGTAAGGCACTGAAGAGGGTTATAGGAAGGATTATAACTGATGCCGGGATGAAACAGGGAACACTGGACCTGGTATTCACCGGTGACAATAAGGTTTATGAGATAAACAGTGAATTCCTTGGACACGACTATTACACAGACATTATTACATTCAACTACAATAACGGAAAGAGTGTAAACGGAGAGATCTACATCAGCACTGACCGTGTGCGGGAAAACGCAGATAAATTCAATGTACCATTCAGGACGGAATTGAAAAGGGTTGTTTTTCACGGAATACTCCATTTGTGCGGATATGATGACAGAACAGCTGAGCAGAAGGCAAAGATGAGGGAGATGGAAGAGATGTATCTGGCTTTATCATATTCCTGATGAATTTCAGTTACGATATAATTGTTGTTGGTGGCGGTCATGCTGGTTGCGAGGCTGCCCATATTGCCGCAGTGATGGGTGCAAGGACGCTGCTGGTCACGATGGACATGACCAAGCTGGCGCAGATGTCTTGCAACCCGGCCATGGGGGGGATAGCCAAAGGACAGATAATCAGAGAGATAGATGCACTTGGAGGGCTTTCTGCCATGGTTACTGACAGGACCATGATTCAGTTCAGGATGCTTAACAGAAGTAAGGGTCCTGCTATGTGGAGCCCGAGGGCGCAATGTGACAGGATGCTGTTCAGCCGGGAGTGGAGGAAGTTACTGGAGGAGACCGATAATCTTCACATATGGCAGGAACAGGCAAACCGACTGATATTGGAGAACGGCTCGGTAAGGGGAGTAAAGACTGTATTCGGAAATGAATTCAGGGCTGACGCGGTGATACTGACAAACGGAACCTTTTTGAATGGTCTGATGCATGTAGGTTTCAGCACCATGCCCGGAGGACGGTCGGGAGATCCTGAGTCACTGGGACTGAGTGATCAGCTCCGGGAGGAGGGCTTTGAGGTGGAGAGACTCAAAACCGGTACCAGTGCCAGGGTCGACGGAAGGAGCATTAAGTTCAACGAAATGACGGAACAGAAGGGTGACGGTGATGGGAGATGCTTTTCCTTCATGAATGACATGGTGAAGATAAGCGATGAGAGAAGCTGTTTTATAACCCACACCAATGAAGAGGCGCACGTAGTACTGAGGGAGGGACTTAAGTTTTCGCCGCTGTTTACCGGGAGAATAAAGGGAAGAGGACCAAGATACTGTCCCAGCGTTGAAGACAAGATCGTGACGTTTGAAGGAAAGGAGTCACATCAGCTCTTCCTGGAGCCTGAAGGGTGGGAGACAAATGAATATTACATAAACGGCTTTGCAAGCAGTCTGACACTTGACACACAGATCAGGGCACTTCAGAAGATAAGGGGTCTGGAAGAGGTTGTGATCTACAGGCCCGGATATGCAATAGAGTATGACTTCTTCCAGCCGACGCAGCTGAGGCATACGCTGGAGACGAAAAAGATATCAGGACTATACTTTGCAGGTCAGATAAACGGGACTACAGGTTATGAGGAGGCCGGGGCCCAGGGGTTGATGGCAGGGATAAATGCCGTGCGAAAGATACGTGGTGAAGAGGCATTCATACTGGGACGGGACGAGGCCTATATTGGAGTCTTGATAGATGACCTGGTGACCAAGGGCGTAGATGAACCCTACAGGATGTTCACATCCAGGGCTGAATACAGGATTTTGCTCCGGCAGGATAATGCGGACGAACGACTTACAGGCAAAGGTTACAGCCTTGGAACAGTAAGTGAGTTACGAATGCAGAGGATGAAGGAAAAATATCACCTGGTTAAGGAGCTTGAGGATTTTCTTGGAAGTGTCAGTATTTCACCCTCAGAAATAAATTCCTTCCTTGTGGAGCGGGCGACAAGCCCGATCAGTCAGAAGATCAGGGCAGTCAATATCGCTGCCAGGCCCCAGGTGAATCTGCATGAACTGCTCGGGAAGATAGAGGGCAATGAAAAACTGGGGTGCCATAGCTCGGAGAGCAAAAGAGATATTATTGAGGCAGCAGAAATCAGGATCAAGTATTCAGGATACCTTGAGAGGGAGAGAGGAGTGGCCGATAAGATAAAAAGAATGGAAGATCTGAAAATCTCTGATGATATCAACTATGAAGAGCTGGTATCCATATCCACAGAGGGCCGGCAGAAACTTGCGAGGATCAGGCCGGCAACCATAGGTCAGGCATCAAGAATAAGCGGAGTATCAACTTCTGATATTTCCATTTTGATAATGTATCTTGGCAGATAAAAGAAAGTGTTCCACGTGGAACACTTTTTCATAACAATAAGATGAAAATATCGGGAAAAATTGTAGATGTTCACAAGAGACGCATCTATTACGGTACTGTTACTATTTCGTCAGGTAAAATAGAAAGCATAGAGGAGACTGAGACGGGACCGGACGATTATATCATGCCTGGCTTAACGGATGCTCACGTGCATATAGAAAGCAGCATGCTGGTGCCGTCACATTTTGCTGTGGCTGCCGTAAGGCACGGTACGGTAGCTGTGGTGGCTGATCCGCATGAGATAGGTAATGTACTGGGCAAGGAGGGTGTGAGGTTTATGACAGATAATGCCGGTAAGGTACCGATGAAAATACTGTTTGGTGCGCCATCATGTGTTCCGGCGACAGATTCCGAGAGCAGCGGGGCACGAATAGACTCTGATGATATAATTGAATTATTGAAAAATGAAAAAATCGGTTTTCTTGGTGAGATGATGAACTTTCCCGGCGTAGTGCATGACGACCCTGAGGTAATGCGTAAGCTTCAGGCGGCAAGGAACGCAGGAGTGCCAATAGACGGGCACGCACCGGGATTGAAGGGTGAAGATCTGAATAAGTATATCAGGGCAGGCATTACAACCGATCATGAGTGCACAACCCTTGAAGAGGCGCTGGAAAAGATAGCCGGGGGAATGAAGATATTGATCAGGGAAGGCAGTGCCGCAAAAAACCTTGAAGCACTTGCACCTCTGGTAGAATCAAATCCCGATGACATCATGCTATGCAGTGACGACCTGCATCCGGAAACACTGGAAAAAGGACATATTAACAGGCTCGTTGCAAGACTGACAGCCATGGGATATGATCTTTTTGACGTCATCAGGGCAGCATCAGTGAACAGCGCAAAGCACTACGGACTTAAAACCGGACAACTAAGAGCCGGAGACCCGGCCGACTTTATCATTGCCGATGATCCGCAAAAGATGAACATACGTCGTACTTTCATCGACGGAGAATGTGTATATGACGGTGAGAAGGCTCTCTTTTCACCGGGAGAAATTGTCGCGGTAAACCGCTTCATCTGCAGCCACCTGCTGCCCGGCGAGATTAAAGTTGAGAATTCAGGGAATCGCATACGCGTCATCGTAGCACGTAACGGAGAATTGATTACCGATTCGGAGACAGCAGAAGCAGGTTCAGGAAAATATGTTGAGGCGCGTCCGGAAGAAGATCTGCTGAAGATCGTGGTAAAGGAGCGTTACAACGACAAACCCCCGGCGGTAGCATTTATCAGGGGCTTCGGAATGAAGGGCGGAGCCATGGCATCATCCGTGGCGCACGACAGCCATAATATCATCGCAGTGGGAACCAATGACCGCGACATCATCATTGCAATCAACATGGTTGCTGACGCGCGGGGTGGTATGTCAGTCGTCTCCGGTGACGGTGCAGAAATCCTTAAACTGCCTGTGGCAGGAATTATGTCAGATATACCTGTAACAGCCATGGCACGCAGGTATGAACGACTCTCTGAGAGTGTAAGGACTCTCGGATGCAGGCTTGATGCTCCCTTCATGACCCTCTCCTTCATGGCTCTGCTGGTTATCCCTGAACTCAAGCTCAGCGACCGCGGACTCTTTGACGGACTGGCATTCCGCCACGTCCCGCTCTTTATTGAGTAGCACCATACCCTCTGTCTTTCCGGCCTAACAATCTGACAGACAGTCATTACACAACGTCCTTCTCTTTACACAGCAGAACCTTGCCCTCGGTCTCTCAGGTCTAATAATTCCACTGACACTCCTTCCGCCCCCTCCACCTCTTACCTGAGTAGAGTCATACCTCCCGTCTTCCTGGTCTAACCGTTTGATTGGCACTCATTCCGCCACGTCCCGCTCTTTACTGAGTAGCACCACACCCTCTGTCTTTCCGGTCCAACAATATGACGGACTGGCCGTCCGCCACCTCCCTCTGGTTACTGAATGGAACCATGCCCCCTGACTTACCAGTCTAACAACGTGATTGACAGGCATATCCCCATCATCAAACTTCCTGTTATCTTCAATTCCTCATTTTTATACCTTTGGGGAAAATGAAATAAAACCAAATTCCGTTTGCCAGGCAAGGAAAACATACACTCTTCAGTCCCGGACCTTCCCGATAACCCCGGAGTCTATCAGTTCATAGACGCCTCTGGTACAATACTATACGTAGGAAAGGCCCGCAATCTCCGCAAGAGGGTCGCTTCATACTTCTCCGGTAACCAGACGGGCAAGACCAGGGTGATGCTATCAAGGGCGGCAGATCTGCGTCATATTGTGGTTGACAATGAATCAGAGGCACTGCTGCTGGAAAACTCGCTTATCAAGAAGCATCAGCCGAGGTACAACATTCTCCTGAAGGATGATAAGACATATCCGTATATATGCATTAAAAATGAGCACTTTCCGCGTGTTTTCATGACCCGCAAACTGATAGCTGACGGATCATCCTATTTTGGTCCCTACACCTCTGTCCCTGCCGTACGTACCCTGCTTGAAATGATCAGGCAACTCTTCCAGATCAGGAGCTGCTCACTACCGCTGAACGAAAAACAGATCGGGGAAGGCAAATTCAAAGTCTGCCTGGAGTTTCATATCGGGAACTGCAAAGCCCCCTGCACCGGCCTTGTCAGCAGGAGCGAATATGATCAGAATATAATGAAGATCAGGCAGATAATCAGGGGAGACATGAGTTCAGTCACAGCACATCTTGAGAAGGAGATGAAGAATTATGCAGCTGAACTGAGATTTGAGGAGGCCCAGAAAATCAAGGAAAAGCTTGATATACTCTCTCGTTACAGGAGCAGGTCGGTGGTGGTCAACAGTTCGGTCCGGAATGTCGATGTCTTCGGCTGCTCTGAAGATGAAAACTCATTGTATGTCAGCTATATGAAGGTGGTAGAGGGTGCCATCGTACAGACCTGGTCGGTTGAACTGAAGCTGAGGCTGGAAGAGGAACAGGAATCGGTACTCTCGACGGCTGTCACGGAGATAAGACAGAGGGTCTCAAGCGATTCACGCGAAATAATCGTTCCGGTAATGCCTGATATCAGGGAAGAGGGTATCAGGTACAGTGTCCCGAAGAGAGGCGACAGGCTTAAACTGCTGCAGCTGGCAGAGCGCAACGCCCTGTTTTTCAAGCTGGAACGACATAAAAAAGCTGCTGCAAAGTCCAGGGAGAATCGGACTGAGAGGAATCTTGAGAAGATGAAGAAGGACCTTCACATGCCTCTTCTCCCGGTTCATATCGAATGTTTTGACAACTCCAATATACAGGGAGAGTCGGCGGTGGCTGCCTGTGTTGTCTTCCGTAACGGAAAACCCAGCAACAGGGAATACCGTCACTTCAACATAAAGAGCGTTACCGGTCCCGATGACTACGCTTCAATGGAAGAGGTGATATACCGCCGCTACCGCAGAATGCTTGATGAGGACAAACCTCTTCCCCAGCTGATAGTGATAGACGGCGGGAAGGGCCAGCTCTCGTCTGCCGTCAAAAGCCTCGAGACACTGGGACTGAGAGGACGTATTACCGTTATAGGGATAGCAAAGAAACTGGAAGAGATATATTTTCCCGGCGATTCAGTTCCGATCTACCTTGACCGGAACAGCATCACGCTGAAGATAATTCAGCATCTGAGAAATGAAGCACACAGGTTCGGCATCAACTTTCACCGTAACCGGAGGAGCGCCGGCATGAACAGTTCCATTCTTGATGAGATTCCCGGCATAGGGGAGAAGACCAAGGAGAAATTGCTGAAAAGATTCGGTTCGGCCAGGAGAGCGGCGGAGGCCTCTTCAGAGGAACTTGAAGGGGCAATCGGGAAGCAAAAGGCCGCGATTGTGATCGCGGCACTCCAAAAATGACTATTTTCCACGTGGAACACTCTCCCCGCACAGACTCATTAAACGCCTGAATGACAGCGAATAACGGGGGTTGGGATGAGTCCTTAACCTTCTGACGTTTGAAAATTTCCGGCTAAGCGGGCAGTCCCCCGAAGATTTTCTTCAGAAAACGGTGAAAAGAGTGCACACCGTTCGGTTTCCAGAACATCAGGATGCACTGCTTGTGGATAAAGTTCACATCTTCCTTTGAAAATTCCTCAACCAGTGATGTGGTTTCTGCCCCCTGCTGAATCCACAGATCTTTAATCCCGTGTTCAATTGCCTCCCTGGCAACGGCGGCGGTCTCCTCCTTCGGGGTCATGAAAATAACTCCCCTGATGTCGGAAGGAAGCTCCTTCACGGAACTGTAGCACTTAATCCCGTCGATTGAGTCGGTGTTGGGATTGATGGGAACAACATCCATCCCCTTTTTGCGCAGATCCTTGAACATTACATGTCCGAATTTTTTTGGATCACGTGAAACTCCTGCAATGGCATACTTCTCCAGTGACAGGAAGCGGGCAACATCTTTCATTTTTTTCTCAGTGTTGAAAATATTACAAATTCCATTAATGCAGATCTCGTCTCCGACTCAGGATATCCCTCAAGAATATGTAGGGCCCTGTCGGCATACTCCTGCATTTTTGTCTCGGCATATTCAAGTCCGTTATTATTTTTCACAAAGGTGATCACCTCCCTGATCTCGCTGCGCGATTTCTTTTTTTTCCGGATGATGCGTTTGATCTTCCTTCTCTCTGCCGGTCCGGCTTCCCTCAGTGCATGGATTAGCGGCAGCGTGATTTTCTTTTCCTTGATGTCATTTCCCTCGCGCTTCCCCGTAAGCCCGTTGCCGGCATAGTCAAGGAGGTCATCCTTAATCTGGAACGCCACTCCCACATTTTCGCCAAACGATTTCATCTTATCGATGGTCTCCTGGTCTTCGGTGACGGAAATGGTGCCACATGCGGTGCAGGCGGCAATGAGTGCAGCAGTCTTCATCCTTATTATGCGGAAGTAATCCTCTTCCCTGATATCCAGCTTACGAGTCTTCTGCAGCTGTATCAGTTCTCCCTTCACTATCTCCCTCACCGCGTCGGAGACAATGCCAAGCATTTCAAACCTCTTCTTGGAAACACTGATAAGCAATCCCTGAGCAAGCAGGTAGTCGCCCACCAGCACTGCTATCTTTGAATTATAGAGCACATTTACCGTTGGCAGCCCCCGTCTTTCAGAGGCATCATCAACAACGTCATCGTGCACCAGTGTAGCCGTGTGGAGCAGCTCGATAAAAGTGGCCGCTATATAGGTTGTCTCGGATATCGTGCCGTTGAGCCTGGCGGAAAGGAACACCAGAAGAGGCCTTAACTGCTTGCCCTTCCGGCGTAAGATATTATTCAGGATAACGCTGAAAAAGGGGATATCACTCCGGAGCGTTTTGCTGAAGTAGGACTCAAACTCGCGCATCTCCGCGGTGACGGGTCTCCTGATATCTGCTAAGGTTGACATCTTTCCGGCCTGTAATAAGCTCAAAAATAAGACAAAATGTGATACCCGGATAATTTTTCAAGTCCTGGTGACAAAAGAACCGGGTATCAGCGCAGTTATCACCCCTTCTGTTCGAGAAACTTTTTCTGGAAGAGAAGTATGGCTATCACTCCTGAAGTTATTGATGCGTCGGCAATATTAAAGACGGGCCTGAAAAAGACAAATGACTGTCCGGGTCTGATCGGTGACCAGTCGGGCCAATGAGTATCTATGATGGGAAAATAGAACATATCCACCACCCGTCCCATCAGAAATGAGCCATATCCTCCTCCCTCGGGGAACAAGACTGCCGGGGTGTGCCAGCTTTCACTGAAGATCAGGCCGTAAAAGGCGCTGTCAATGAGGTTTCCTGCTGCACCGGCGATGATTGCACTGACTGACAGGACAAGACCGATATGGGCATTCTTTCTGATAATACCGGCCAGATACCACGATATTCCTGCTATGGCCAGCATCCTGAAAACGGAGAGGGCTATCTTGCCGGCCTTGCCGCCCCACTCCATCCCGAAGGCCATGCCGTTGTTCTCAAGGAAGTGTATCAGGAACCAGTTGCCTGCTACATGAATCTCCTCGCCTATGACCATATTGGTTTTGATGATGATCTTAAGTATCTGATCAACAAGAAGAATAGAGAAGATCAGCAGCAGCGACTTATTGGCGACCGACATACGCATTGAATTTGGCGCAAATTAGCAAAAAAACCCGAACGGCGTTTGTGGCTGTCACATAACGCCGGTATCCGGCACCCGCTTCCGTATCAGTAATAGAGGAATCTCTTTATCTTGAGCGTGGCTGTCTTCTGGAATGGTTCGGGCTGGTAAACGACAAGCTGCAGCTGGCTGTACTTGTTAACCTTCGAATTGACGTACCTGCGAAGCTCCTCAAGGTATTCCTCTACCAGTTGTTCCGCCTGATCCGTAATATCCCTCTTCATCTGCTGGTATTTTGCCTGCAGCTCCTCTATGTTAACGTGAACCATTGCAACAAGCTTGCCCTTCTGCTGCACCACGAGGGACTCTATCACGTGCCCGAAGTCGTTTATAACCGACTCTATCTCTTCAGGGTAGATGTTCTCGCCGCTGGAACCAACGATCATATTCTTCAGTCGGCCTCTTATACTCAGGTAGTTATCTTTGTCCAGATGTCCGAGGTCGCCGGTACGGAACCATCCGTCAGGCGTAATTACTTCTGCCGTCATCGCCGGCTCGCGATAATAGCCCTTCATGACATTGTCGCCCCGTGCCCACACTTCACCTTCGCCTGTGACCGGGTCAGGGTTGTGAACCTTAAGTGTCACTCCCTCCATTGCAGGACCGGTGGAACCCAGCCTGCAGGAACCCACTTTTGTGCCTGCCAGCAGCGGCGAGGTCTCGGTAAGTCCGTAACCGATGGCATAAGGAAAGCCAGCATCGAGAAGGAACCTCTCAACTGTCGGGTTGAGCTTGGCACCACCCACGCCAAAGAAGCGCAGCCGGCCACCGAATGTTTTGTATACTTTTTTCCCTGCAATCTTGTTCAGAAGCCTGCGGACCGGGGTTTTGTGATAGAGGAAGGATACAAGCCTGTTCTTCTCGAAAGTCGGCAGTATCTTGTTGAAATATGTCTTTTCAATTATCAGCGGCACGGAGAGCATCGTCGTCGGCCTTACCATCTCAAGAGCAGGAAGAAGCACCGATGGCGTGGGAGCCTTGCGCAGGTAATAAATTGCAGCCCCGTTGAAAAGCGGAAGTATAAGACCGAGTGTCTGCTCGTAGGTGTGAGAGAGAGGCAGAATTGACAGGAAGACATCACTCGCCACCACTTTCTGAATGGTGAGTACCTGCTGCGCAGTAAAACAGATGTTTTTGTGTGTCAGCATTACACCCTTGGACTTGCCAGTGGTGCCTGAGGTATAGATTATTACCGCCAGGTCCTCTTCGTCAACCGGGTATTCCTTTTCAGGCCTGCCTTCAGGATCAAAAACGGCGCCGTTGCTTCCCGATATAACGGAGAAATCGTCATTTGAAAAAACCGTCTGAAGCGTTTCGGATTTGATACCTTCTATTTTAGTTCTGAGGGCATTGGAGACAAAAATTGCCCTGGCCCCCGAGTGTACAAGTACGTTTGCCACCTCTCCCGCAGTGAAGTCAGGAAGTATGGGTACCGCCACAGCCCCCATTGAGGTTATTGCCAGGTAGGTCACACCCCAGTTGGGCATGCTGCCGCTCAGGAGGGCCACCCTGTCTCCCTTTTGAACACTGTATTTTTCAAGAAGGCGGATTACCGCCTGGGTACGGTTACTGAGCTGATGGTATGTAATAACATCCTCTCCCACAAATCCCATTGCCTTGTTGCTGCCGTGCTTTCTGAAGCTCTCTCCTGCAAGGAAAGGGATAGTCAACATCATCTTGTTATTCATTCGATTAATTTATTGTTATTTCATTGGTCGACTGGAACTTGTATGAAAAAAATAATATCCTTCTATGCGTTGCTCCTCATGCAAGTTTCATTCCTTTTTACTTTGAGGATACAAAGTTACGCTTTATTAACTATGTCAGACATATAAAGTTGTAAATATCAGTGATAATTAACGTGATAAACAAAAATCGTGATAAATAGTTTACTTTTGTGAGCATCAACAATTATACTATGTCTGTTATCAGGGTAACCAGGGAATTCAGGTTTGAAATGGCGCACGTATTGTGGAATTATGACGGTCCCTGCCGTAATGTGCACGGTCATTCATACCTTCTTTATGTGACCTTATCGGGCCTGCCGCTGGATGATCCGGATCATCCGCGCAATGGCATGGTGATCGACTTCGGAGATCTGAAGCGGATAGTGACGGAAAACGTGGTTAACAGATTTGACCATGCACTGATGATCTCGGGCCTGGCGCCTGCCGCGCTGGTCGAAAGCTACAGGAAACACTTCAGTAACGTCATTGTCTCGCCTTACCAGCCGACATGCGAAAATATCGTTGCTGAAATTGCAGCAATTGTCAGAGAGAGGATACCTGATGGTGTCTCTCTTCACAGCGTGAAACTCTTTGAGACGGCCAACTCGTTTGCCGAGTGGCACGCTTCAGACAACGTGTGATGGCAGAAGAAAAGGATAAAAGGCTCTTTTTGCTTGATGCATATGCCTTGATTTTCAGGTCATACTATGCTTTCATCAGGAATCCTCGCGTGACATCCAAAGGGATGAACACCTCTGCTGTATTTGGCTTTCTCCTCACCCTGGAGGATCTTCTTGTGAAGCAGAATCCGACTCACATAGCCGTTGTATTTGACCCTCCGGGGCCTACCTTCAGGAATGAGATCTATCCGGCTTACAAGGCTAACCGTGACGCCACACCCGAGGATATAAAAATAGCAGTGCCCTATATCAAGCGCCTGCTGGAAGCCTACCGCATTCCCATTGTTGAGGTACCGGGCTTCGAGGCTGACGATGTCATTGGCACCCTGGCACGCAAGGCCGCTGAGGAGGGTTTCATGGCATACATGATGACACCTGACAAGGACTTTGCCCAGCTTGTCACCGGCAGAGTGAAGATGTACCGGCCAGGACGCGGTGGCGGCGTGGCTGAGATTTGGGGAGAAGAGGAGATCATGCGTGAGTATGGCGTCGCACCGTCCAATATTACCGATCTCCTCGGACTTATGGGCGACAGTTCTGACAATATCCCCGGAGCCCCCGGAATAGGCCCCAAGACAGCCTGCAGGCTCATCGGCGAGCACGGTGCCATCGAGAGCCTGCTGGGCAGGACTTCGGAGCTCTCAGGCCGGCAAAAGGATATCCTGGAGCAGAACAGGGAGCAGATCCTTCTCTCAAAACGCCTGGCGACCATAGAGCAGAATGTGCCGCTGGAATTCCGTCACGTGGAGTTTCACCGACGGGAGGCAGATGTTGAGGCACTGCGAAAGATCTATGAGGAGCTGGAATTCAGGACCATGGCTTCGCGACTCCCGGCATCATCGCAGGAGAGGAGCGCTATAGCCGGAATAGATGAATCAGGAAAAACAACTACCGCTGGTGACTCCGCGGGCGGACCTGTCACCCTCTCCGGCGATTCTTCCCCTGAAGCCGGTTCTGACGGCCAGGGAACACTCTTTGGAAATGTTGCCGCTGAAGGCCGGCCCGGCAACCAGGGTACCCTTTTCGGCAACCCCGACGCTGCATCACCCACATCAGCTGCGAATATCAGCAATACTCCACACGATTATACTGTTGCCGCAAACATGGAGGAGGCAAAAGAACTGGCAGCACGGCTTGCAGCCCTCAGGGAATTCTGCTTTGATACCGAGACTACCTCCCTTGATCCGCTCAACACCTCACTGGTGTCCATTGCCTTCAGCTGGCAGAAGGGATCCGGCACCATGCTGTGGCTTCCTCCCGACAGAGACGAGGCACTGCGGATGCTGGAGCCTTTCAAAAGAGTGTTTGAAGATGATAAGATCGGGAAAACGGGTCAGAACCTGAAATTTGATATCCAGGTGCTGTCAGGATACGGCATCAGGGTCAGGGGCCGGCTGTTTGATACCATGATTGCCCATTACCTTCTTGAGCCCGACATGCGGCATAACATGGACCTGCTCTCTGCCAGCTACCTGAGCTATGAACCTGTTCATATTGAAGAGCTTATAGGCGAGCGTGGACCCAGGCAGAAGAACATGAGGGATGTTGACATGGAGAGTCTCAGGGAATATTCCGTTGAAGATGCCGACGTCACCTGGCAGTTGAAGGAGAAGTTTGCCCCGATGCTCAGAAAAGAGGGTCTTGACAATCTGGCTGACACCATCGAGATGCCCCTGATAGCTGTTCTTGCCGATATGGAGAGGACGGGGGTCATGCTTGACAGTGAGGCTCTCAACAGCTATGCCGTCACGCTGCGTGAGACTTTGATAAAGCTTGAAACGGAGATATATGCCCTTGCCGGACAGGAGTTTAACATCTCCTCTCCCAAACAGCTGGGAGAGATACTCTTCGTGAGGCTTCGGCTCGATGACAATGCCCGGCTCACCAAGACAAAGCAATACCGTACCGATGAGGAGGTGTTGCAGCGGCTTTCATCCAGGCACCCTGTCATCGGCAAGGTGCTCGAATACCGGGGGACTAAAAAGCTGCTCTCCACCTATGTCGAGGCACTGCCCGGCCTGGTCAGTCCTGTCACCGGCAGGATACACACCACATATAACCAGGCCGTGGCATCAACCGGCAGGCTCAGCTCCACAAACCCGAATCTGCAGAACATACCGGTGCGTGACGCCGAGGGGCGCGAGATAAGAAAGGCATTTATACCGGCTGAGGGAAAGACATTTCTCAGCGCAGACTATTCACAGATAGAGCTGAGGCTGATGGCTCACCTCAGCGGCGACGAGTCAATGATATCTGATTTTCTGTCAGGGCAGGATATTCATTCGGCCACGGCAGCCAAGATATTCGGCATCGCCCCGGAGGAGGTGACCCGTGAGATGAGGTCCAAAGCCAAGACCGCAAACTTCGGTATCATATACGGCATCTCCGCTTTCGGACTCTCAGAAAGGCTTACAATAGGGCGCAAGGAGGCCAAAGAGCTGATAGACGGGTATTTCAGTTCATACCCCGGTGTGAAGGCCTATATGGATGAGAGTATCCGCCGGGCCCGGGAGTCAGGATATGTGACAACAATGTACGGCCGGCGGCGCTGGCTTCCCGACATTCATTCGCGGAACCAGGTTGTCAGGGGCAATGCCGAGCGCAACGCCATCAATGCGCCAATACAGGGCAGTGCTGCAGACATCATCAAGATAGCCATGGTCAGGATCGCAGAAAGGCTGGGGAGAGAGATGCCCGGGGCAAAGATGATACTGCAGGTGCATGACGAACTTATCTTCGAGGTTGATACAGGCAAAATGGAGAAACTCAGGATGCTGGTCACTGAAGAGATGAAGGGTGCTGCTCATCTTGCAATACCGCTGGAGGTTGACACCGGTACTGGGAACAACTGGCTGGAGGCTCACTGACGATGGCATCACGTGTAACAGTTCTCTATTTCGGTGCCGCACAACAGGTTGCCGGCAATGCTTCCGAAGATTATACTGCAGCAGACACTGCATCCCTGCGCCGGCTGATAACTGAGAGGCACCCCGGGATGTGCAACGTCACCTTCAGGCTTGCGCTGAACAGAAATCTGCTGAAAGAGGAATCACCACTGAAAGAAAATGATATAATTGCAATACTACCTCCTTTTGAAGGGGGTTAACCAGTTCAATTCTGCATAATGAAACTTGCATGAGCAGCGACTCAGAAAAGGATATGAATCTGTTTTCATGCAAGTTCCATTCGACCCATGAACTAATAATCAATTAACCGAATGAAAAACAGGTATCTGGTCGGGGGGCCAATAACACCTCTGCTAATCTCGGAACTGATGACGCTGGGCAATGATGACAACAGTGCCGGTGCTGTCTCAATATTCATCGGCAAGGTGCGTGACGATGAGGTCAACGGTAACAGGATCAAGGCTCTGGAGTATTCTGCCTATAACGAGATGGCTGAGAAAGAGGCTGACGGTATTGTTAAGACGGTAAAGGCGGCTTTCAGTGATGTAAGGAAGATTTTGCTGGTTCACTCTACCGGCATGGTCAAGGCCGGGGAGGCTTCACTCTTTATCTTGGTGACGTCAGGCCATCGTGACCACTCTACCCGCGCCTGCCGTCACACCCTCGAGTTGGTCAAGGAGAAGCTGCCGGTCTGGAAGAAAGAGATATTCTGACAGTGCCGTAACGGGCGACCCTACTTTCCCGCACTTTTAAGCAGGCTGTCATAGCGCATCCTGTCACCGACTATTTCCAGGGCACTCTTCACCTGCCTGTCACGCCCCAGCGAATACTTCACCGTTCCGGCATCATAGAAATATCTTCCTGCCAGTTCCGACTCCAGCAGTTCGATGATATCGCCCTTCTGTGCTGCCAGATCCCTCTCCAGCGAATGGCTCAGTCCGGCCTTCAGTTTTTCAATCTCACTGCTGTTGGCCTCATAGAGATTTTCTTCCCTGGCTGCTGAGGCCAGCTCCTCAAGCATAAGTTCCGAACCTGTGCGGTATGAGAAATTCTTCTCCCGGAGGAACTGTTCAAAACGTTCCAGGTCACTGTCATTAACCTTCAGGCTGTCGAGTGAAGAGGGCTGAGGATGCGACCAGTAATATTCCGTGGCGAAGTCAAAGACCATGTTCTGAACATAGAGCTCACTTGTAAAGCGGCTGAACATGTCAGACTCCACCTGCACGTCGGGGATGATACCTCCACCGTCCTTTACCGGCCTGCCGTTCCTGGTGGTGAATGTCTTTATCAGAGAATCAGGTATCTGGCCCACACTGCCATCTTCGTTCCGGTGCGAGAAATCGACCGCCTGTATGCACCTGCCGCTGGGTATATAGTATTTTGCCGTGGTGACTTTCAGTTGTGCCTTGTAACTCAGGGGTCTTGCTACCTGTACCAGCCCCTTGCCGTATGACCTTTCTCCTACAATTATCCCGCGGTCGAGGTCCTGCAGTGCCCCGGCCACAATCTCCGAAGCAGAGGCAGAGCCTCTGTTTATAAGTACCACCACCGGCATATCGGGAGCCACCGGGGTTCTGGATGTGCGGAAAACGGCATCATACTGTTTTGCCCTTCCCCTGGTGCTTACCACCTCCTGTCCGGGCCTAACGAACAGATTCACAATCTCCACAGCCTCATTGACAAGGCCGCCGGGATTACCCCTGAGGTCCAGTATCAGATCCCCGGCACCCTGATTCTCCCTCAGGTCGGTGACAGCATCCCTAACCTCGGCGATGCAGTTCTGTGTGAAATTTGTAAACCGTATGTATCCGGTGTTCTCATCTATCATACCGTAATATGGTACGGCAGAGATTGATATCCTCTCTCTTTTTATTGTTTTTGTAAACTCATTCCCGTTGCGCCGGAAGGTTATCTCCGCCTCTGTCCCCGGTTCGCCCTTGAGCATGTCAGAAGCCTTATCGGAAGAGACTCCTTTGAGTGATGTGCCGTCAATACTCAGCATCATATCTCCGGGCCTGATGCCGTTCTTGTCGGCAGGGAACCCCCGGTAGACATTGGTAACTACGATGTAATCACCTGACTTCCTGATCAGGGAACCAAAACCGCCGTATTTGCCGGTGGTGAGGAAATCCAGATCCTCACGCTCCTCTTCCGGGTAATAGACAGTATAAGGATCGAGTGTTGCAAGCATCGCCGTGATGCTTCTGGTGACAAGCTTTTCAGGGTCTATTTCGTCTACATAGAAAGCATTCAGCTCCCTGAACAGGGAGATGTAAATATCAAGATTCCTCGTGAGCCTGAAGTCCTTGCTCTCCTGACCACCCATCAGAAAACCCAGGGCAAGCAAGGCGGCCAGCGCCATCACCGGTATCAGCAATATCCTTTTTCTGTTGCCTTTTTTCATTCGTCTGTAACTTTTTCTTTTATCAGAATGTA
>CAZFIF010000013.1:0-31395 GCA_964519065.1 uncultured Rikenella sp. | reverse complement strand
CCTTGCCCGGCGCGTCGGCCAGCCATACCTCTGCTGCCATCAGCAGCACATCGGCGAACCTGATATCCATATGGTTGCGGGGAAAGTTATGACTCGGATCGCCGCCCGAACCCTGGTAGTCGGCACGCGCCATATACTTCTTGTTAAAGTAGCCGGTGTTCATGAAGGCCCGATTATAATCGGTCAGGAGCGTCTCGGCATCATACAGGGTGACATATTTCCTGGGGTCACCTGGTTCAAATGCATCAGCCAGGCTCCATGTGGGAATGGAAAATGACCATCCCGGGAAAACGGTGGCGTCACCCTGCGGGTTACGTATACTGATCCACACTGATGAGAAGTTGCCGTTGATGTTCCAGCCTCCCCAGTCGCCTGACTTTGCCTTGTCTGAATACTGAATCTCAAGAACTGCTTCAGCGTTGTTCTGGTTATCCCAGTCGAAGAGGTCGGCATAGTCAGGTACAAGTGAATACTGCTCGCTAAGAATTACCTGGTCGAGAGCCGACTGCACCCAGGCCTTGTTAATGGCTGTGGTTCCGTTGCTCCACTGTTCTGCCGTCAGGCCCAGTCCGCTGATGGCACTCATACCTGTGTGATAGAGGTAAATGCGTGCCGCAAGTGCCTGTGCCGCCCCTTTTGACACACGTCCTTTTTCGGCTGCAGGAATGGTTACCGGCAGGGCATCGACGGCATCAAGAAGATCTGAAGCTATCAGGGCAAAGATCTCATTCGGAGTGCTCTGTTCAACATTCTTGTACTCTTCCACATCGGGGAGCACCTCTGTTATCATGGGCACCCATCCGAAATGACGGACCAGGTCCCAGTAGAAGTAAGCCCTCAGGAACTTGACCTCACCCTCAAAACGTGTTTTAAGGCCATCACTCTCCCAGGCGATATCCTCCTGCTTCTGCAGATAGAGGTTTGCCCTGTAGATACCTGAGTAACAACGGTTCCACAGATCAGATGAGGAGTTGTTCTCCGGCTCCATCTTGAACATCTCCATATCCTGCCACTGGCTCATGTCCGAAGCATCGGAGCCGCCGCAGAAAGCATCGTCGGACCATATATCCGACATGGTGGGAACAAACTGCCAGTTCTGTACGGAGTATGCATCATACACCGCCGTGACTGCGAGGAAGGCATCTCCCTCCGTTTTATAGTAGTTGGCTTCTACCTGGCCGGTTTTGGGTTCAAGCTCAAGGAACTCCTGTGTACATGATGAGCCTGCAACCATCACAGCCAGAAAGAAGAGACCATATATTATTGACTTTTTCATAGTTCTGTTGATTTGCATGTTAGAATGTAACACTGATACCGGTCATGATGGTACGGGCCTGGGGATAAATGCCGCGGTCAATACCGTTGTCAAATACTCCACCTCCGATTTCCGGATCATAACCCTTGTACCTGGTGAATGTGTAGAGGTTCTCTGCAGAAACATAGAGACGCAGTTTGCTGATAGTTAATGCATCGGTTATGTTCTGGGGCAGTGTATAACCAAGTGTGATATTCCTCAGTCTGACAAAGCTGCCGTCCTGGATGTAGAAGTCGCTAACCGTCTTTCCGTTCAGGTTATTGTCGACAAAGGTGACGCGCGGGTAGAAATCCGAGGTCCCTTCACCCGTCCAGCGGTTAAGCCATTCGGCATTGTAGTTGGTACCGTTCATGTCATACCTCCTGGTGGCGCTGTATATCTCCTGTCCAAGAGCTGCGTAGAGGAACATGTTGAAGTCGAACCCGTACATCTCTGCGCTGAGGTTAAGTCCTCCGGTAAAATCGGGGAAGGGGCTTCCTATCTGAACCCTGTCGCCATCACTGATGGTGCCGTCCCTGTTTTCATCAACAAATTTTATGTCGCCGGGCTGGGCGTTGGGCTGGATCTTTGCTCCCGTGGTGCTTACGTAACTGTTGATCTCCTCCTGGGTCTGGAAGATACCGTCTGTCTTAACTCCGTAGAAGACTCCCATGGGGGTACCTACCTCTGCATAGATTATGCCGCTTTGTCCAAAGCCTCCGTCACCGCCCTGCAGCCTCTTCTCGGCATTCTGTATGTCAAGGACCTCGCTCTTGTTAAAGGCGCCGTTAATAGAGGCGCTCAGATAGAGGTCACCAATCTGCTTGCGGTAACTGATCTCAGCCTCGATACCGGAGTTCTGCACTGATCCGCCGTTGATAATAGGGGCAGAGTTGCCAACGAGCATGGGAACAGGTGCTGTCACCAGCCAGTCTTTGGTTTTCTTGATATAATAGTCAAGAGTGACGGTAAGACTTGAATTAAGAGTTGAAAGGTCGATACCGAAGTTCGTCTGTTCAGATGTCTCCCACTTCAATGACGGGTTGGCTATCCTTGTAGGCTGAGTCCCGTTGTACTGGGTCTTGCTGTCACCGAAATAATAGATATTCTGGTTACCGATGACCGAGGTATAGCCGAAGTTGCCAATGCTTTCATTACCATTCTGACCCCAGCTGGCCCTTAACTTAAGCATATCAATAACATTGGTAAGGCCACTCATGAAATCCTCCCTTGATATGACCCAGCCTATTGAGGCCGACGGGAAGTATCCATACTTGTTCTCATCACCAAACCTCGACGAACCGTCACGCCTGATGGTGGCAGTCAGCATGTAGCGGTCCAGCAGGTCATAGTTGACACGGGCAAAGAGTGAAGCCACTGTATGCTCAGAATACCCGCCGCCTGCATTAGCGCTTTCGGGATCAGTGGCATTGTCAAGGTATGAATGCTCAAAGTCGTCAAAGATGAGATCGTTCTTGGAACCCCACAGATTTTCATACATATCCTTGAAGGCGGTTGTGCCCGCCATAAGCGTAAGGTTGTTAACACCAAACGACTTTGAATAGGTAAGTACATTCTCGAAGTTCCACCTTGAATAGATGTCAATCGACTTATTTGCTCTGTCAATTATGCTGAAATGCATGGCATCAAGATAATACTCGGGAGTATAGGAGTCATTATTCACAATGGCATATTCACCGCCGAATGATGTCCGGAATACAAGTCCTTCGAGTGCCCTGGCTATCTTGCCGAAGTCAAACTCACCATACAGGTTGCCAATCAGCTTGTAGGTTCTTGTTTTTGAATTATTATAACTGGCAAGGGCAACAGGGTTGGATATCTCCTGAAGGCCAATTCCGTATGATTCGGGTGTTGCCCATGTTCCGTCAGAAAATTTTACCGGAATAATAGGCGGCATGTTCAGGGCCTGGTTCAGTCCCAGTCCATAGCGGTCATTGGTAGCAATGCCCCTGCTTGTTATACCTACAAGATTCACATTGCCTCCCAGTTTGAAAAAGCCGAATGTACCGGCAGCATTCAGTCGGTAGCCTATTTTTTCAAAATTGGATTTACCCTTGGACACAATACCATCCTGGTTAAAGTAATTGAAGGATGATGAATATTCCAGTTTGTCACTTCCGCCCATGAATGAAAGTGAGTGACTCTGTTTGGGTGCATTGTAGTAGAACATCTCATCCTGCCAGTCGGTGTCAGCAGTGAAGCTGTCTATCTGAGACTGGCTGAATTTAGGACCCAGGCCGCCGTTAATAGAAGCTTCATTGGTTAACATGATGTACTCCTGTGAATTGAGCAGAGGGATTTTCTTCCATGGATTCTGCCAGCCATAGTAACCATCATATGACACCGTTAATTTGGTATCTGTCTTACCGGTCTTTGTTGTTATCAGCACAACACCATTGGCCCCTCTGGCTCCGTAAATGGCTGCAGAGGCCGCATCCTTCAGCACCTCGATGGATTCAATGTCACCTGCGTTCAGGAAGTCAGTTCCCGATCCGCTCATCGGCAGCCCGTCAATGATATAGAGAGGCTCGGCATCACCGTTGGTGCCGGCACCCCTGATGCGTACAGAGATCTGCGATCCGGGCTGACCGGAGTTGGCAGTAATGACTACCCCTGCAGTCTTTCCCTGCAGAGCCTGCGTGACACGCATGTCGGCCGCTTTGCGCAGATCCTCACCGTCAACCTTTGCGATAGCACCTGTGACAAGGCTCTTTTTCTGAGTGCCGTATCCCACTACAACTATCTCGTCAATCAGCTCCATATCGGAAGCCATAACTATATCATATGTGGCGCTCTCCGTCACCACAATCTCTCGCGTCTTCATCCCCACAAAGGAGAAGACAATGGTAGAGTTCACAGGTACATTGTCAATACTGTAGTACCCGTTGATGTCAGTCAGGGTCCCGGTTGTCGTGCCCTTCACGAAAACACTCAATCCGGGAACAGGCTGACCGTCGTCAGCTGACGTTACAACCCCCTTTATCTGCAGTCCCTGGGCATTCAGCCCCAGGGTAAAAGCAATAAATAAAAGGGTCATGATTGTCTGTTTCATAGATTTAATTTAGAGGTTAGAGATTAGAGGTTAGATTAAGTTGATCTTCTTTGACTCGCCGGCCAGGCCGTCGAGATTGTGTAAATATACAATACCAATTGTACATAGGCACAGATCACAATACATCAAAAATACTACAACAGTCATTGTCAGCCAACACATCAATTGCAGATAAATTAATGTACTATGTTTCTTATAATATGATTATTACGTCAATAGGATTAGTATGATGACTTACATCTATTGAATAAATATGATACTACAAAGGCAATTTTTCCCCTACAAATTGAGAATATGTGTGGTAAGATTTGTTTCCCTGCTGATCCCCATCTTTTTTCTTACCCGGTACCTGCATATCTCCACTCCGCGGACAGAGATATTCATAAGGGGAGCTATCTCTTTGGTGGTGATGTTCATCTTAAGGAAAGCACAGAGCCTCAATTCAGTAGGCGTAAGGGTGGGGTATCTGGCCTTAAGGCGGTTAAGGAACTCCTCGTGTACTTCATCAAATGCCCTGGCGAAGACCTCCATCTGGTTATTGCTGTCAACCTCCCTGTTAATCCTGGAATAGAGATCACTTATCCTGCTCCCGGTTGCATTATCCCCGCAGATTGTTTTGAGGATAGTCAGCTCCTCTTTCAGTGAAAGCAGGAACTCATTTTTCCTGACCAGGTTAATGGCTTCATTGGCCAGCTCCTTGTCGCGTTGTATCATCTCGGCCCTGAGCTTCTCGTTGCGAATTCTGATTATCTCCTTTTCAGCTTCAAGAGCCTGCCTGATGTACTCCTGCTCCTTGGCTTCATAGATGCGCTGACTGTTGATTCTCTCCCTTCTTTTCGACAGCTCAATACGCCAGTTGACGAATCTTACAAGAACCAGAACAAAGCTCAGTAACGCAATTATGTAACCCAGATAAGCCACTGGCGACTTGTACCAGGGGTATTCTATGACAAACTTCACTGCGTCAGGAAGACTTTCCGTCCCCAGCATATCTCTCGCCTTAACCCTGAAGGTATATCTTCCGTCCGGCAGGTTGGAATACTCCTTGGTGAAAGACCTGTCCCATGCTGACCATCTATCATCAAATCCCTCCAGCATGCAGCTGTATTCAGTATTGCCGGCGTTGGCGTAAAGGGGCGACGTGAAGGTGAACCTGATAACATTATTGTGAAACCTGAAGCTGCAGGGCTTATCCTGCCTGTAGCCCGCCATATCTCCCCTGCCAAAATAAAATACCGTATCCTGATGCAGTGCCTCCGCTCTTACAATATATGCGGAAAACTCCTGATAACCTGATGGGAGATGCGAAGCCGAATAGTGGGCAAAACCGTCTTCCGTTCCAAAAAAGATATGATCTGACGAATATGAATAGACCGACTCAAAGCCGATGATGAACTTCCCGGAGAGAGGCAGGAAGGGTGATACAAGATGCTTGTAGGTACTATCTTCCTGTAACCTGAACACCCCTGCCCTGTTTTCGGAAACATACCAGATATTCCCGTCCCTATCCTCCAGGAGATAGGAGAGCCCCACAACCGGACTGAGGAGCCTGTCGAGTCTGACAGAGCTAGTGAACCTGTCGTCTTCAGGCAGATACTCAAATACTCCGGCTTCGGAAAGCACTACTATCTTATCCCTTATCCTGCTGATGACAAGGCCATAGTCTGACGGCAGACCATCATCCGAGTTATAGAACCTGTAAGATGCGACTGTATCCGGCCTGCTGCCCAGGCGAACCCTGTAGATACCCTTGAAGCCGTGGCTCATCCAGAGGTCTCCCGCCTCATCCTCCTCAAATACACGGAATGATTCACCGAAGCCCTCTGTCCTCCCGACAAACTTCCAGGTTCCCTCCTGCCACCTGAAAAGAATGATGCCGCTGAAGGTCCCCCCTGCCAGGTATCCCGGGTAGCTGTTCAACTCATGATATTTCCACCCGCCCGGTATATTGCTGATGAGCCTGGCCCGGTCGCCATCTACAATAAAGGTTCCCTTATTGTGGCCACAGAGAAGGATATCCCTGTGGATGCTCAGGTGCCAGACCTGACCGTCAGTACCCTCGATCATCCTGTAATCATCCTCCTCACTCCCTCTCTCCCATGATTTCACGTACAGTCCCTGGTTGGTACCGAGGTAAATATTCCCGTCATGAATAACGGTGGCATAGCCGGCGCCAAAACCCTCCGAATTCTGTATGAAGGTGACAGGGGAATTGACTGTCAGATAGTCAATGCCTTTGTTCAGGAGAAGCCAGAGATTACCTGCACGGTCAGAAAAGACATTAAGGATCGTATTGTCCTGCAGTCCCCTTTTTTTATTGATCTGCTGGATTATGTTTCCCTGACTGTCGAGGATCATCAAGCCGTTGAGTATTGTACCCATAGCATAGTAATCATCTTGCAGGCTGACTGCACTGAATATCTGGTCACGTATCAGCATCATGTTGGCAGGTACGTTCCATCTCACAAGCTCCCGGCCGTCATAGATGAAAAGTCCCCGGTCGGGTGTACATACAAGTATCTCGTTCCCTTCACCCTTGGGCAACAGGGAGATGATCTCCTTACCGGCCAGAATGGCGCAGCCCTCAATCTTTGAGAGCGCGGTGCCGTCATATTCCATCAACCCGTTCTCAGCGTCGTTGAAAATGAGTCTGCCCCGTACATTGAATGAGTTCTGGAATCTCGAGGGAGCCTTCAGAACGGCAACAGGACTTCCCTCTTTAAAAAAATAGGCGGCATCGTAGGTCTGAAAAACAATCTTATCCCTGTACTTGCAGATATGCCATACATCGTCAAAATTCCGGTTTTCTTCAGGAATTAAATCCCGTAGTGATCTGAAGATCATTTCACCATTCTCTGACCAGCCCATCTTTCCCAGATCATTATAGGCTCCGACGTAAATATCTCCTGGCCCGTCAATGAATACCGACCGTACCATGGATCGGTTTGGCATGGTGTAAAGCTGCCACTGTTCACCGTCAAATACCAGGAGTCCGTCATTGTTGGCAAAGTACATGAACCCCCTTCCGTCCTGTGCGGCGCTCCAGTTCTGAGTGCCACCACGGTAGTCATCCTTGGTGAAATTGCGTATGTACGGAGTCCCAATATTCTTAATCTCCCCGGCAGCCACCGCCCCTATCAGGAAGAACAGCTGCAACATCGTTGCACATCGTCGGATCACGGTTACTCTTTTATCTGACCAAATTATAATTTTTATCAGCTTCCTGCGAGTTGCGGTTTAATTTTTTAATTTTTAGGTATATTTGCCATGATCCGGAATTACCCGGCATGTAACCAAAACACTGTTGCGCAAAATGGTCAAAGTCACCAATAACAGGATCCCTCATGAATTTTTTGTAACCAAAGGTTCAGGATGCAGCGAATATGCCCTCCACCCCGGATCATACCATATGGCACTGCACGATGCGGGCATCGCCGAATACAACATCATGAACTACTCGTCAGTGCTGCCGGCAACGGCGAAGCTGCTGACTCTTGATGAGATCGATATGCCGCCCTACGGTTCCGAATTGTGCACCATCATGGCAGTGGCTAACGGGTATTACGGTGAGCACATTTCAGCAGGTGTCATTTTTGCCTGGATGTACACTGACGAGACCTGTGAGGAGAAGGTGGGAGGACTGGTCTGTGAACTGGCAGGTTACTTTGACATGGAAGCTCTTGAGGAGAGACTATATACGGTACTAAATGACCTCCATGACAGGACCTTCTCACAGTACTACCTCGGTGAGCCTGCTGTCATCAGGGAGTCACTGACAATAGATAAGAGATACGGAACAGCCCTGGTGGCTCTCTGCTTTGTAAATTTTACCCAGGGTTGATGACAAGAAATATTGCCTACGGCTGATAATAACCCCGGACCGGGAATAAACGCCTGTCATGAGCAGACCATTAAGAGTGATCAGTTTCTTTGTGCCTCCTCCCCGATGGCGCATCCCGGTCATTGTGATACTCGGCACATTCACAGGTCTCTTTTCCTTGCTGGTGAAGATATCCAACGCAGGCTCATATCTCTCCGATGACCCCAGGGTATGCATCAACTGCCACATTATGACGCCGCAGTTCGCCACCTGGTCGCACAGTGCTCACCGTACCGTCACTGACTGCAATGAGTGCCATGTACCCCATGACAGCTTCATCAGGAAGTATTACTTCAAGGCGTCTGACGGGCTACGCCATGCCACGGTCTTCACACTCCGCAACGAACCGCAGACCATTTATATCAGGGATGCCGGCAGGAAGGTGGTTCAGGAAAACTGCCTCCGCTGCCATGCCTCACTCTTCAGTGACGGCCCGGGAATGCCCGCCGAAGCCCTGGCGGGCAGGCGCGACAGGCAATGCCTCGACTGTCACCGCTATACGCCTCACGACAGGGTCAACAGCATCTCTTCAACACCCTTCGCCATAACCCCGGATCTCAGGGATAACCTTTAGATAACCCTCAATAACCACACCCATGACAAGCATCAAGGAAGAGATATCAAACAAACCGTGGCTGGGCTGGCTGCTGTTCCTGGCAACAGTTGCAGTGGTGTTCATCCTCGGCATGCTCGCTTCATCAGTTGTTGAAAGACGCAGTGAAGCAAAATACGCCTACCGTCCACCCACCGACCTGCAACCCTTTGAGACTGACAACAGCGTCTGGGGTAAATTCTATCCACGTGAATACCAGTCGTGGCTGATGACCGCCGACACCTCATTCCGCAGCAAATATGCAGGTAACAAACCGCTGGATATCCTGGCCACTGACCCCGAGCTGGTTGTCTTGTGGGCAGGCTACTCCTTCTCAAAGGACTATAAGCAGGCAAGAGGACACTACTATGCCATCGAGGACAACAGGAACACGCTTCGCACCGGAGGACCGCTCACACCTGATGCCGGCCCCCAGCCTGCCACATGCTGGACATGCAAGAGTCCCGATGTGCCTCGTATGATAAACCAGATGGGCGCCGGGAGCTTCTACAGCTCCACCTGGGCAGCACTTGGGCCAGAGATTACCAACACCATCGGTTGCGGCGACTGCCATAATCCTGAAGACATGACACTCACCATCACCCGCCCGGCCCTCAGGGAGGCCTTCGAACGCCAGGGCCGCAACATCAGTGATGCAGGCCACCAGGAGATGCGCAGCCTCGTGTGTGCACAGTGCCATGTGGAATACTATTTCAGGGGAAAGGGCAAATACCTCACCTTCCCGTGGGACGAGGGAATGAGTGCCGGCGACATGGAAAAATACTACGACAGCTATGAGTTCGCCGACTGGACCCACGCCATCAGCAAGGCCCCTATGCTGAAGGCTCAGCATCCTGACTATGAACTGTTCAAAACAGGTATTCATGCGCAGCGCGGGGTGGCATGCGCCGACTGTCACATGCCATATATTGCTGAGGGAGGAGTTAAATACACCAGCCACCATGTGCAAAGCCCACTTAACATGATCTCCTCGACATGTTCAGTATGTCACAGGCAGAGCGAGGAGGAGCTGATGAACAATGTCTATGAGAGACAGGATAAGATAGCTGACCTGAGAAACTACCTCGAAGAGATACTTGTTGTTGCGCATTATGAAGCCAAAGCTGCATGGGATGCCGGGGCGGATGACAAGACAATGGAACCGGTGCTCAGGCTCATAAGGCAGGCACAGTGGAGGTGGGATTTCTGTGCCGCGAGCCACGGCGGCTCATTCCATGCACCCCTTGAAATGGCCTCGGTGCTTAGCAACGGCATCATGAAGGGACTGGAAGCACGCATAGACCTGGCTAAAATACTGACCGCCAGGGAAATCAGCAAAGTCACTGTTCCCGACATCTCATCCAGGGCTGACGCACAGAGATCGATCGGCCTTGATATGGAAGCCCTGATAAGGGAAAAGGAGGAGTTCAAAAAACAGATATTGCCCCTCTGGGATAAGGCCTCCGTCTGAACTGTTTTGATAACAATAATCCCCAATAAAAGGCATTATGACAGGCAATCATAAGTTATCCCCTGTTGTGTTTGCCCTCCTGCTGATGCTGCTGTCACCGGCAGCAGGGGGACAGACCGGTCAACACACCTTTGCATTGGGTGAGGAGGAGTTCCTGCTCGACGGCGAGCCTTTTCAGATCATCAGTGGGGAGATGCATCCGGGAAGGATCCCTGCAGAATACTGGAGGCACCGCATTCAGATGGCTAAGGCCATGGGCTGCAATACGATATCTGCCTACCTGTTCTGGAACCATCATGAATCGACGGAAGGGATTTATGACTTCCACACCGGCAACCACGACATATCACGGTTCATTGCCACTGCAACCGAAGAGGGTATGTGGGTTATCATAAGGCCGGGTCCCTACGTCTGTGCCGAATGGGATTTCGGAGGGATACCACCCTACCTGCTTCGCAACCCCGAACTCAGGGTCAGGTGCATGGATCCGCATTACATGAAAGCCGCAGTGCGATATATATCACGCCTTGCGGATGTGCTGCGCCCTCACCTCATAACCAACGGCGGACGGGTGCTGATGGTACAGATAGAGAACGAATACGGCAGCTACGGCAACGACAGAAACTACATGAAAGCCCTGAAAGATACCTGGGAGAAGAGCGGCATTGACGTTCCCTTCTTCACCGGCGACGGGCCAACGACATACATGCTTGAGGCGGGCACGCTGCCAGGATGTGCCATAGGACTCGATTCCGGCAGCAGCGAGAAGGACTTTGAGCTGGCACGCAAGATGAACCCGGGCGTGCCCGTTTTCTCCAGCGAGACATACCCCGGCTGGCTGACACACTGGGGTGAGGATTGGGCAAGACCTGACACGGCCGCACTGCTGAGGGAGGTGAAGTTCCTGATGGATAACCGCAAATCATTCAACTTCTATGTTATTCACGGCGGCACCAACTTCGGCTTTACCGCCGGGGCCAACTCGGGAGGAAAGGGCTATGAACCCGACATTACCAGTTACGACTATGACGCACCAATAGACGAACAGGGAAGGGCAACGCCCAAGTATATGGCGCTGAGAAAGCTGATAGGGTCATACCTGCCGAAGAGAGCCAGGTTGTCCCCCATACCGGAGGCTATTCCTGCCATGGGTTTTTCGGAGACAGAGCTTTTGCCCCTGACTTCCATATGGGATAATTTGCCTGCTCCCGTGAAGTCGGTACAGCCCAGGCCTTTCGAGATGTACGGCCAGGATTACGGGTACATGCTCTACAGTACCCGCCTGATCGGGCACAAGGGCGGAAGGCTGAGCGTCATTGACCTGCATGACTATGCCACTCTCTTCCTTGACGGCAAGTACATCGGGACGCTTGACCGCCGCCTGGATATAAATGCGATTGATCTCCCCCGTGGTGATAGCCGCTACCCCCTGCTTGAGATTTTTGTCGAAGGTATGGGACGTGTTAACTTTGCCCATGCGATGATAGACCGCAAAGGCATCACCGACAGAGTGACACTGAACGGCATGACCCTAATGAACTGGGAGGCATATGGATACCCTATGGATGAGGAATTCATTTCAGGATTGCAGCCGGCAGCGGCCTCCGGGGAGAAGCCCGGCATCTTCTTCAGGGGCACATTTGATCTGGAGACAACGGCAGACACTTTTATTGACGTCACCAACTTCACCAAGGGCTTTGTGTGGGTCAACGGATATAACCTTGGAAGATACTGGGAAATAGGTCCGCAGACCAGACTCTACTGTCCTGCCCCGTGGCTCAAAACCGGAGAGAATGAGATAATTATTTTCGATATGCACAAGACCACCCCGGGGAGTGTAAGGGGATTTCCGTCAATGTACTAAGAGACTAGCTGATACCCGTAATGGCTGACAGCAGGAAATAGATACCTGCAGCCAGCAGCATTGATACCGGTATGGTGAGCAGCCAGGCATAAAGCAGGTTTATTGTCACACCCCAGCGCACTGCCGTGATCCTTTTCGTCAACCCCACGCCCATTATCGCTCCTGTGATGGTGTGGGTCGTACTCACGGGAATTCCAAAGGCCTCGGTGCCAAAGAGCAGCACCGCACCGGCAGTCTCCGCCGCAACACCCTCAAAGGGAGTCAGTTTGGTGATCTTTGTGCCCATGGTCTTGACAATCCTCCATCCTCCTATGAGAGTGCCGAGCGCTATTGCCGAATAACAGCCTAGAACAATCCAGTGCGGTATGTCATGCACCTTGCCGTTGACCATCTCAATTTGTGCCCAGTGAGGAACCTCCTGCATCCCGTGAAAATAGACCATGAGTGCAGCAGCAATAATACCCATCACCTTCTGCGCATCATTGCCGCCGTGCCCCAGGCTGAAGAGTGCTGATGAGAGAAGCTGAAAACCTTTGAATCTCTTCTCCAGGCGAAAGGGATTGCCCTTGCGGCTTACCCAGAGAAGTATGATTGACAGGATATAAGACATGATCATACCAAGCAGCGGGGCCAGGAAGATGAATGCAGCTATTATAGCTATCTTTCCCGTATGCACGACCTCCCAACCGGTATATGCAATGGCGGCTCCGGCGAAACCACCAACGAGAGTATGGGATGAACTCGAGGGAATACCCAGGTACCAGGTAAGCAGGTTCCAGATGATGGCAGCGATAATCCCTGCCAGGATCACCAGCAGGGTAATTGCCGAAGTGTCTACGATCTTGGCAATGGTGTCAACAATGTTAAGCTCGAAAACAAGATAGGCCAGCCAGTTGAACGAAGCGGCCCACACAACTGCCTGAAATGGAGTAAGAACCTTGGTTGAGACCACCGTGGCTATTGAGTTGGCCGCATCATGGAAACCGTTGATGAGGTCAAAGGCAAAGGCCAGGACTACAATGATAATCAGAATTGTAAAATCCATCAGGTGCTCTGTTAGGCAATTTTAATAATTACGGAAGAGAGAATGTCAGCGACATCGTCACATCGGTCAACTGCCTTCTCAAGAGCTGCAAGCACATCCTTCTTTTTGATCAGCTCAATGGCATCACTCTCCTCCTGGAACAGTTTTGCCAGGTACCTGTGGTTAATATCATCAGCATGCTCCTCCAGCTCTCCTATTTTCCTGCAGTTATCCTTGTACTTGCTTAGATTCAGCACATCACGAAGGCCGTTGAAGGCTGTATTAATCTCAATGGATGCATCCCTGATGACTTCAGCCATCTCACGGAATTCGGCAGGTATCTCCCTTATCTTGTAGAGATGAGCCTGCTTGGCAGCACTATGTGTCAGATCCAGGACAGAGTCGGTGGCGTGTATGAGTTCAAAGATGTCTTCACGGTCAAAGGGTGTTATAAAGGTGCCGCTCAAAGCCTTGTATAGATTCCTGGCTATCTGGTCACCCACAAGCTCCGCCTCCTTTATCTTCTGCCCCAGGGCCTCCCTCCTGCCGGGCGATGGTTCATTCATGAATTCAACGAGCAACTCAGCACCTACAATCAGGTTGGCTGATGCATCCTTGAAGAGAGGATAGAACTTGCCCTCCCTGGGGGCAAGAAAAGAGAACACCTTGTCGAGTTTCATCTGATTTTTGAGTATGGTTTTTCAACGCCACAAAAATATACTAATGACTTTAGTCCGGAAAGAACATTTGAGGGTAATTTGCAGAAAGAGGTGATTTTTATTATTTGGCTTAGGTTAACATTCGCTATCTTAGCACTTCCAATTCCACATAAACAATTCATGAAGCTAACATTCTACGGTGCTGCCCGTGAGGTGACGGGCAGCAAGGTACTCATAGAGACAGAACACGGGAAAAATATCCTGCTCGACTGCGGACAGTTCCAGGGAAAGGGTCTGGAGACAGAGGAGATGAACAGGGCAGTGCCATTCCCTCCTGCCTCTGTTGACCATATTATACTGTCACATGCTCATATAGACCACTCGGGGCTTATCCCCTTTCTTTTCCGCAACGGTTTCACCGGGTCTGTGATCTGCACGAATGCCACTCGCGATCTCTGTTCCATCATGCTTGCCGATTCAGGAAAGATACAGGAGTACGATACCAGGTACTTCAACAAGAAAAGGGCAAGAAAAAATCTCCCACCTGTTGATCCGCTCTATACACAGGCTGATGCGGT
Source organism: uncultured Rikenella sp. (assembly GCA_964519065.1). Classification (GTDB taxonomy): domain Bacteria; phylum Bacteroidota; class Bacteroidia; order Bacteroidales; family VadinHA17; genus SR-FBR-E99. The sequence continues at coordinate 16,960 of CAZFIF010000013.1, read as the reverse complement.
GGCCTCAATGCACCTGTTCATCGGGGTGGCCTATGACCGGAAGTTCCGCATTGACGACTACACTACCATCAGGTTCACCAATACCGGTCATATGCTTGGCAGCGGCGTGATAACCCTTGAACTCAGGGAGAAAGACGGCATCAGGCGCCTGGCATACACCGGTGATATCGGAAGACCTTCAAACAGGATCCTGAAGAGTCCCGAGCCATTCCCCCAGGCAGACATCCTGATAACGGAGTCGACCTACGGCGACCGTCTCCACCCTAGCGCAGAGGAATCTGACGAGGAGCTCTTCAGGGTGGTCCGTCACACATGTGTCGAGAAGAGAGGCAAGCTTATCATTCCCGCCTTCAGTGTAGGCCGCACACAGGAGGTCGTCTATTCGCTTAATACATTGTACAACGCCGGCAGGCTGCCCAGGGTGGATATATATGTCGACAGTCCGCTGTCTGTCAATGCTACGAATATTTTCCGGCTGCACACCGAGTGTTTCAATCGCGATGTCCAGGAAGTGATGCTCTCTGACCCTGACCCGTTTGGGTTCAACAGCCTCTTTTACATCACCGAGGTTGAACATTCAAAGAGGCTTAATGATATTAAAGAACCGGTAATCATCATCTCATCATCGGGGATGATGGAGGCCGGGCGCGTCAAACATCACCTGGCAAACAGCATAGGCAACCCTGCCAATACTGTTCTTGCAGTAGGCTACTGTGCTCCTTCAACACTCGGAGCCAGAATACTGGGAGGTGCAAAAGAGGTCTCCATACATGGTAACAGCTATGAGGTAAAGGCAGATATTGAGAAGATCGAGTCATACTCCGGTCACGGCGATTACAGGGAGATGGCCGACTACCTCTCCTGCCAGGACACCTCCAGGCTGCAGAACATATTCCTGGTGCACGGCGAGTATGAGACACAGGTTAAATATCAGTCATATCTCGAATCGAAGGGGTTTAGAAATATTGAGATCCCGTCATACGGAAAATCTTTTTCAATGTGATTTATATAATATTCCTTTCAGAGTCGTTCTGAAAATCTATTTTTGCACAAAAATTTCCGAATCATGTTCATAGCAATGGTCATTCTCTTTGTGCTGGGCTACCTGGCCATCGCACTGGAGCATCCTCTTAAAATAGAGAAGGCTGCCAGTGCGCTCATTCTCGGTTCCGTCCTCTGGGCTCTGTATGCTCTTTTCAGTGAGCAGATCCTCGGTCTTGGCTTTTCCCCCTCATGGGAAGAGATGAAGATGATGGCTCAGGAGATAATCCACAACATCATGCCGGTCATGAATGCAGACGCATTCGCCACCTCTCCCTTCAATGAGACGGTGGAGCTGGCATCCCATCCCAATGCTTTCGTCAAGTTTGAGCTGGCACATCACCTTGTTGAGACGGCAGAGATACTCTTCTTTCTCTTCGGTGCCATGACCATTGTTGAGGTGATTGACCAGCACCAGGGATTTACCGTCATCACCAACAAGATCTCCACAAACAGCAAGGTGAAGCTGCTCTGGATACTCGGCATCCTGACATTCTTCATGTCGGCTGTCCTTGATAACCTCACCACCACCATCGTGATGATTGCCCTGCTCAGGAAGCTGATATCCGACAAGCCGACACGATGGGTCTATGCAAGTATGATAGTAATATCTGCTAACTCCGGTGGCGCATGGTCACCCATAGGCGACGTCACCACAATCATGCTCTGGATAGGGGGTCAGATAACCACCGTCAATATTATTCTCAAGGTGATTATTCCGAGCATGGTAAGTATGATCGTTCCCCTGACCATTTTGTCATTCATGGTTAAGGGCAATGTAACAAGGCCTGAGAGACCTGCTTACGCCGGTGAGCTGACAACCCCCTTTGAAAGGACATTCATACTCATACTGGGTGTTTGTATGCTGCTGTTCGTGCCCGTCTTCAAAACTGTCACCCACCTTCCACCCTATGTGGGTATGCTGTTCGGACTGGGTGTTCTCTGGCTTGTTTCGGAGATCATGCACCGCGACAAGGAGGATGAGATCAGGAAGAAACTAACGATCTACCATATCGTCAAGAAGGTTGACACCCCCACAATATTCTTCTTTCTTGGTATCCTCTCCGCAGTAGCTGCCCTTCAGAGCGCAGGTCAGCTCAGCCTGCTTGCCGGATGGCTCGACGAGAAGCTGGGTAACATATACCTTATCAACCTTGCCATAGGGGCCCTCTCTGCGGTGGTTGACAACGTACCGCTTGTCGCCGGCGCCATGGGTATGTATGATGTGGTCACACCTGACATGCTGCGAATGGCTGCCGATCCGGCTTATGCCTCATTCTTCCTGCAGGATGGTCTCTTCTGGGAGTTCCTGGCCTACTGTGCCGGAACAGGCGGAAGCATGCTGATAATAGGCTCTGCTGCAGGTGTTGCGGCCATGGGCCTTGAGCGTATTGACTTTATCTGGTATATGAAGAAAATTTCATTGCTTGCCCTCTCCGGGTACCTCGCCGGTGCCGGTACATACTGGCTGCAGGCACAGATTATACACTGAGGTTGAAAAAATATTTACATAAAGGGCTTCATCGAATGATGAAGCCCTTTATATTTGCATCCTCTAATCCTACTCACAGGTGCAGACATATCAACCTTAATTTCCTTCAACATGTTCCTGATTCAGAACTTTGAGTTCGTGCTCTTTGCACTTACTCTCGTGGGAGTGGCACTCTTCCACAGGCATACTATGTGGGTGGCCCTCACCGGCATGACCCTTATCATTATCTACAAGCTGGCGTTCAACGATCCGGCTGACCCGTTTCAGCTCTTGCATCATGTGGGGGAAGAAGGACGTACTCTCATCAATCTAATGGGTTTACTTCTCGGATTTGCAGTCCTCTCAAAGCACTTTGAAGAGTCACATATCCCTGACCTGCTTCCCAACTACCTCAGCGGGGGGTGGCTCGGGGCTTTCTCCCTGCTTGTGATGATCACGGTGCTCTCATCATTCCTTGATAACATTGCGGCAGCACTTATAGGAGGGACAATTGCCCTGGTAGTCTTCAGGGGTAAGGTGCACATCGGATATGTGGCAGCCATAGTGGCCTCCAGCAACGCGGGAGGCGCGGGAAGCGTCATCGGTGATACAACTACCACCCTCATGTGGATCGACGGAATCCCGGCACTGAATGTCATACATGCATATATTGCCGTAATACCGGCACTTATTGTGTTCGGCATACCCCTCTCGATCATCCAGACAAAATTCCAGCCTATACAGAATGATGCCACCCCCGGAATAAAAGTAGACTATCGGAAATTACTGGTTGTAGCCCTGATACTGGCTGGAGCTATCACCACCAATATCCTGCTGGACTTCCCGGCAGCAGGCGTATGGGGAGGTATTCTTATCGGAACTCTCATAACCTCCACACCGTGGGGGGAACTGAAAAACTCACTGAAAGGTACTATCTTCCTTTTAGCCCTTGTTCTCTCTGCCTCATTGATGCCTGTTGAAGAACTTCCATCGGCATCATGGCAGACAAGCTTTATTCTCGGGTTTGTATCCTCCATGTTTGACAACATCCCCCTGACCAAACTGGCTCTTGAACAGGGTGGATACGACTGGGGCATGCTTGCATTTGCAGTTGGATTCGGGGGGTCGATGATATGGTTCGGATCATCGGCAGGTGTTGCCATTACCAATAAGTTCCCGGAAGGCAGATCCGTTGCCAGATGGCTGAAGAGCGGCTGGTGGATCGCGGCTGCATACGTAATCGGTTTTCTCTTTTTGCTCGTAATAAGGGGATGGTCGCCAGTCCTTTGATACCAATAGCCTGAAAAAAGTCAGGCCGGGGATCCCGGCCTGCTGTAATCATTAAAATAAAAGAGGCTGCCCTGTCCGGACAGCCTCTGCTGTGTTATACCTTAGTATCTCTGTTCATCCCTGTCACGGAAATCGCGACGGGGTCTGAAGGGTTTCTTCTCTGCCTTCGGCTCAGACTTCTTAACGATGATCTGACTGCCATCTAGCTCTGAATTGTTGAGTTTTTCGATAGCCTCATAACCGGCACGGTCATCAGCCATCTCTACGAAACCATAACGCTTGGAAAAGCCGGTCTCACGGTCCATAATAACTTTTGCGGAGATAACCTCCCCAAATTTGCTGAAAAGTTCCTGAAGGTCTTCTGCTTTGGTAACAGAACTCAGCTTGGCGACAAAAATGTTCATCTGAAAATTAATTAAATGTTAATTAAACAACAAAATCAACAGGGAGCGGCACATGCAACACTGCCGGCCTCTTCAGCCCTGCTAATCAACACAAAGGTATTTAAATATTTTTAACATTTGCAAATTAATTTAATTATTTGAAAATGATGCAATGAGAGAACTCACGAAAGCCTACTGCCTGCTCCGCGGTGTTTCGTCAAGCCACTCTTCAAGTTTAGTGAATACTATCTCTTTCTGTTCCGGCGAAAGGTTTCCTATCCGGGTTCCGTGAGCACCCCCCTCCTTTGTTATCTTTACGCACCTGCTGTTGTCCCCCGGATCTGCCGCAGTTGATGACCACGGGTCATACTCGCCGTAAAGAAAGAGAAAGTTCCTGGCTCTGGTCTTTATGTAATTGTCAACACGCCTTGCAAATTCGTAATCGTACACATACTCCTGACCCACGGGGGCTGAAAAGAGAAACTCGGGGTTGCCTGTCTCACCTGCATACCGGAGCAGCCCGGCAAACTTTTCAAAATCATACCCGTAATAACCAAGCTCCGTCATTGCCTGGTAAAAGAAGGGCTCAAAGGCCTTTACACCCTGGTCCGAGAAATAGAAAAAGTCGCCTATGGATGCCAGATGCCTGAAGATCTCCTGATCAGTCCCGCCGAGGGGGATGGAATCACATGGCATGCTGCCCCATTGCCAGAAGGCAAATTCATATTCCAGAACAGCCATCTCGAAAGCTGTCTCTGCTCCTCCAACCCGGGTATATGTCCATCCTCTCTCCTCAGACAGTGAGGTCATCATGGGAAAGAGAATATCAAATTTCCGCAGGGCAAGCTTCTGAAACTCATAGATCCGGTCACGGCACTCCGCAGTCCCAACCTGCTCCAGAAATGGCTTTACACGTTCATCTTCGGGACCGAAATTCAGCGGAGCAACATATGGCACGCGGGCATCGACATCATCAGGATAATAGTAACTGTGAAACATTACTGTCTGACCTCCCTTGCTGATCCCCGTCGTCACCCATTTGTCACGGAAGAGAGGCTTGAAGAGCTCAATTATCCTGTGATGATCGGTAGCCGCCTGCCAGGTGGTAAGATATTTCCATACCAGTGTATCGGGCTGCGAGTCTTCAAAGTACCTGTGCTCCACAGTTATCTGGTTGCAGTCGAGGAGCCATGCCAGTTCGCTTTTGCGAAACCGGGCTGAATATCCTTCTGTGACAACCACAACCGGCTTGTCGATTCCTGCATAGCCGAGGAAAATCTGCTGACTGAAGCCCGGACCGTCAGGGTTGTTGTGATCAAGAGGCTGCATTATATTAATCTCGTAAGACTCCAGAAAAGATGAGTCATTTTCAATCTTTTGCACCGTCGCGCCGGGGAGCGACGAGAGCCTCTCCTCGAGGGTCATGGTGGGATTGCTGCATGAGGATATCATGAAGGGCAGGAATGCCATCAGTAATAGAAATGAACGTTGCATATGACGATTATTAGTGATTTAATTGGTGCTATTCTCTGACCAGGGGGGCCGTTTTCCGGCCCAGCCACTCTCTCTCTTCCGGTTCAAGCCTGTCAGACAGCATATTAAATACCTTTTTATGGTAATCGTTAAGCCACTGAAGCTCTTCATCATCAAGGAGTGACAGGTCAGTTAGTGCCCGGTCAATATAACAGAGTGTAACGGTCTCAAATCTCAGGAAAATGCCGTAATCACTCTCCCTGTCATTGACGCAGAATATAAGGTTCTCCGTCCTGAAACCGTATTTTCCCTCGAGGTACACTGCCGGTTCATCAGATGTAACCATGCCCGGTTCAATAACAGTCTTCAGGTCTCCCGTGGCGGCTGAGCCTATGGTCTGGGGGCCTTCATGAACATTGAGAAAGCTGCCCACACCGTGGCCCGTACCGTGACCGTAGTTCAGTCCGTTATCCCACAGGGCCTTTCGCGCCAGCAGCTCGAGCTGATATCCGCGGGTGCCGTGCGGAAACTTGGCCATGGCGAGGTCAATAGTGCCCCGGAGAGCCAGGGTAAAGTGTTTTCGCATCTCAGTGTCAGGTTGCCCCAGCGCAATTGTCCTGGTGATATCAGTGGTTCCGCCATAGTACTGACCGCCGGAATCCAGCAGAAAGATCCCTGGCTGCTGCAGCACGGCATCACTGTCGGGCGACGGCACATAGTGAGGTAATGCAGCATGGTCATTGAAGGCAGCTATTGTGGCAAAAGAGGGGCCGACACATCCCTCCTGGCTCATCCGCAGGGACTCAAGCCTGGCAGAGGCGGAGAGCTCCGTAATCTTCTCCTTGCCTATGCTCTTCTCAAGCCAGAGGAAAAAGCGGGTGAGGGCCACGCCGTCCCTGATCATCACCTCCCGCAGGTTATCTATCTCCGTATCATTCCTGATGGCTTTGAGCCGGGTGGGAATGCTCAGGTCATGAACCACCTTTACGGCTCCGGGAACAGCCGCACGCAATGCCGCCGAGGTGTTTGACGGGGAGAGCAGCAGCCTGCTTCCGGCTGTAAGCGATCTCAGCACCGAGGTTGTAATTTCATACGGCAGAAGCACAACCCCGTCATGGTCAAATGCAGCTTTCATGGCAGCCGGTATCTTTCCTTCGTCGGTAAAGAGTGTTACCTGATCCATGCTGACGATGGCAAACGACAACAGCAACGGGCTGTAGGTTATGTCCCTGCCGCGTATGTTGAGAAGCCACATCACATCATCGCAGGAGGTAAGCAGCTGGTAGTCAACGCTCATCGCTTTCATCCTCTCCCTTACACGGCATATCTTCTCATTACGACTCTCACCGGTAAATTCCAGGGGCAGGTCAAAGGCTTCCTCATCCGGCAACGGTGGCCTGTCGTGCCATACCGGGGTGATAAGGTCGCTCCTGAGGGAGAGCCTGATACCCTTCTCTTTCAGCTGTAAGCGAAGGAGCCCGGCAACGGAGAGAGAGAGCACTCTTCCGTCAGCGGCCACCAGGCTGCCCCTCTTCATCTTTTCTGCCAGCCAGTCAATATATTCCGGGGTGTGAGGTATCTTCAGCCTGACAAGTTCAAATCCTGAATTCCTGAGCTGTCCGGCTGCCTGGATAAAATAGCGGCTGTCAGTCCAGAGACCGGCAAACTGCAATGTTATCACCACAGTGCCGGCAGAGCCGGAAAAACCTGTAAGCCACCTGATCACCCTCCAGTGATCAGGAACATACTCGCCAAGATGAGGATCAGCCGCGGGCACTATCAGGGCATCAATGCCCCGCTTCTTCATCAATGTGCGTATGGCAGCAAGGCGACTCCTGTGAGCATTTGCATCCATGGCGGCCGGCATCAGAATTCCTCCTTGCCAAAGAAATGCCTCAGCCAGAAGCGATTTCCCTCATTGGTCATGAAAATCCTCTTGGGGCCGCCCCAACCGTGTCGCTCCCCGGGGTAGATCATCATTTCAAACGGTTTTTTCAGGTCCTGCAGGGTGGTCACAAGCCATATCGTGTTCTGCATGTGCACATTATCATCAATATCACCGTGACGAAGAAGCAGCTTGCCCCTGAGATTCTCCGCATAGGTCAGCACGGAGCCTTGCCTGTATCCATCAGGATTATCCTCCGGGGTGTCCATGTATCTCTCGGTATATACATTATCATAAAGCCTCCAGTCGGTAACCGAATAATCAGCGATGCCGTGAGTCCAGTAATCAGCTCCTGCCGTAAGCGCCATGCAGGTCACGTAACCGCCGTATGAGCCGCCTGTGATGCCCATGCGGGAGGGGTCAACCCATGGCTGTTCACGCAGCCACCTGACAGCATCTGAGTAGTCTGAAATCTCCCACTTGCCCAGTGAGCGGTGCATGTAGTCCAGTCCCCGCTTGCCGAATGTTCCCGACCCGCGGTGGTCAACATTTATGGTGACAATGCCGTTCTCCGCGTACCACCGCGGCTCGTATCCCGTCCACCTGTTGCGGATACTCCCCGCGTCAGGGCCACCGTAGATCGTGAATATCACCGGGTATTTCTTTGCCGGATCGAAGCTGACGGGATAGGTGATCAGGGCAGGCATATCAAAGAGACCGTCAGCACTCTTTATGGTTACCAGCTCCTGCCTCTGATGCTTCTCCGCATCAAATGCGGTTATCTCCTCACTGTGGATGGTACGAACCACCCTGCCTCTCCTGTCAATGAGATCAATGCTGCCAGGGCTCTCGAGGCTGCTCCATCTGTCGAGAAACCAGGAGCCTCCCGGTGACACTGAGGCTGAATGATAACCTCCGCCGTCTGTGACTTTCAGCAGCCTTGTGCCGTCAAGCCTGACCCTGTAAAGATGGTTGTCAAGGGCATCAGGGCCTGTACCGTTGAAGTATATCTCCCCGCGGGCCTCATCCACCCTAACAATGGAAGTCACCTTCCAGTCGAAATCAGTGATCTGTGACTTCATGGCTCCATCCCACCCATACCAGTGGAGATTGTACCAGTCGTTCCGGTAACTCCTGACAATAAATCCACTTCCGTCACTCATCACATGGATATCCTCGAAGAAATCCACCCATGTCGGCCTCGTCTCCCTGTAAATCTCCGTATAATCACCGGTAGTCACATCGGCAAGGATAAAGCGCATGTCATTCTGGTCCCGGTTAAGAACCTGGATCATCAGCTTTTTGCTGTCAGGAGTCCACGAGGGCCATGCAATGTACTGGTCAGTCTCTTCATCGGTTTTAACCCAGGTTGTCTCACCCGTTGAAAGATCCACCACTCCCATCTTCACTTTCGGGTTGGGGTCACCGGATTTCGGGTAGGAGGTTATCTCCATCTTACCCCGGGGACCGTCGGTATCCTCCAGCCTGTTCAGAAAATACTCCGGCACAGGGTTGTCATCAGTATGCAGGTATGCGATGCTACCCGCATCAGGTGACCACCAGAAGGCTGCATATCTTGAAGCCCTTCCAAGTATCTCTTCATAGTAAACCCATGACGCCCAGCCGTTATAGATCTTCTCACCGGCATCAAAAGTCAGTCGTGCCTCCTCTCCGGCGTCGAGGTCATATACGTAGAGATCCTTCTCCTTTGTATAGGCAATCTTCCTGTCGCCCGGGGCAAACCTCATGTTCACCTCTCTGCCGCTGTCTTCAGTAAGCCTGACACCTGTGCTGACACTCCCGTCATAATACCACAGATCATTCTCCCGTAACGCCACAACAGCCTTCATGTCAGAAGATACCGCCACATCAGGCCCCGCTTCAACACCTTCGGGAAGCATCTCCCGGAGCTGCTGCATTTCGCTTTTGTAATCGGTGACAACAACAGACCTGCCTGTCTTGCAGTTATAATCGGAAATCACGGGATTCTTTTCCTCATCAAAAGTCCGGATAAGCATGTGGTTGTCATCAATCCATCTGATCAGACCCGGCTGCTGATCTGAAAATCCCGGTCGCTGACCGGATAGGCTTATGGTTAAAAAAAGCAGTAACATAACCGGGATAATCCTGTACATCTCTTTCATCATTTAATATTTAAATTTCAATGGTATTATAGCCTGTCCCTATTTTTCGGGAGAGCCTCATTATCTGTTTATTATACTAAAATGTTTTGCGTAGACAAACAGATGAAAATATCATGATAGTGACTCTCTGGTTAAGAATTGGGTTAATGCGAACAAATATAAGAAAGTTAGTCATCCCTTAGCCCTGAAGATGTCAAGGAGCATATAATGAAAATGCCGGTGTAATGTTTACCTTTGTACAAACAAACGTTGGATGGGGAGAGAAGGAAAAAACCACGTGACGGCTGAATGGATGAAGCTCGACAATGCTGCCAAGATCTATCCTGCCATCACAGGGTCTGAACTTACGGGCGTTTTCCGCATCTCTGTTTGGCTCACCTCTCCCGTAAACCTCCCTGCCCTGAAGAAAGCTTCGGAGGATGCTTCCTCTCTTTTTCCCCTCTTCAGTGTTGAACTGTGCAAGGGGTTTTTCTGGTATTACCTCGAGTACAACGGCATGGCCCCCAGGGTGATGGCCGACACCGGACCACGGTGCCAGCCTTTTCCGCGCACGATGAACGGGGAACTGGTATACCGTGTGCTGGCGCGGGAAAACATCATTTCGGTGGAGTTCTTTCATATTCTCACTGACGGCGGCGGCGCTCTCTTTTTCCTGAAGACGCTGCTGAACCTCTATTTCGAAGAAGCCTTTGGGATCAGGGAGGTACCCTTTCCTGAGGTTAGCGGAGGACCGCTGCCGGGCAGCGGTGATGATATGTTCGCGAAAATATACGGCAAAGGCATGCCCAGTCCCCGGGTGATGCCACGGGCATGGCATCTTCCTTTTCCTCTGAGAAAAGCTCCCCGCTTCAGGGTAACAGAGATTGAAGTGCCGGCTGACAGGCTTGCGACACTCACCCGGGAGGCGGAATGCACTATCTCCGAATACCTGGCCTCGGTACACCTGTTTGTACTGCAGGAGATACGTCATGAAACAGGAAAAGGGTCACCCTACATAAGAGTGCAGATCCCGTTTGACCTGCGCAGGAGATATGAAGCCCCGACACTCCGCAACTTCTCACTCTTTGCCATGCCTGAGATAGACATCAGGATGGGCCACTATACCTTTGAAGAGATACTCAGGGAGGTGCAGATCACCATGAAGATCATGACCGACGAGAAGAGAATCAGGCAGGTTATTAGCCGCAATGTGTCAAAAGAGAAGAATCCCCTCATCCGTATCATCCCCCTCTTTATCAAAAGTCCGGTATTGCGGTTTGCCTATAACAGGTTTGGCCCCAGCCAGTTCACCAGCACCATCACCAACATGGGGAGAGTATCTCCTGCAGGACCGGCGGCAGATCTGATGAAGGCCATGTCAGTGACCCCGCCCCCACCCCACAGGGATATCAAAATTACTGCCGGACTGATAACCCTCGGGCCAAATGCTATCATTACCTTTGGTACGATCACTGACAGTACAGAACTTCAAAAGCGATTCATCAGGAAGCTCACCTCAGCGGGCGTGCCGGTGAAGCTTCTGTAAACAGAACAATGAACTGACCTATGGCAATATGTAAAAATTGCGGTGTGGACCTCGGAGAAGGAATCGAGAGATGTCCTCTCTGCGAGCCCTCAGATGATTCAGCAGGCAGAATGGCATCACCTGCTGACCTGTTCAGGCTCTCAAGGCTCCAGAATGCAAGACAACTGTACGAGATAATCATGCTGCTACTTGTCTCAGGCGTCATCATCACCACAGCCATTGACGCTGCATTCGGTAAAGGAATGGGATGGTCACTCCTGACAACAACATGCCTGGGCTACCTGATAGCACTGGTGTCAGGAATCTGGTTCCTCAGGAGGAGACCTTATTACATGATATCGGCAACGGTAGTTTTTACCCTCCTCTTCCTCTGGTTCATCGATCTGCTTACAGGAGAAACAGAGTGGTTCTTCACGATGGCCTGCCCCCTCGTAATATCGGGAGCCATTCTCTCAGCAGCAGTGCTATACCTGAACTCTTTCTCCAGGTACCGGGGCCTGAACCTGCTGGCAACGATCCTCGTTGCTCTGGCACTGTTTGTCCTCATGACCGAATATCTGACCGACAGGCTCCGGTCGTCAGAATTCGCTCCCTCATGGTCACTGGTTGCTGCAGCCTCACTTGTCATCATCGCCATGATCTTCATCTTCATACATTACAGGCTGAAGCGGGGCCGCAGCCTTGGCCGCATGTTCCACATCTGAGAGTGCCCGGAACGGCAATTAAAGGGGAAATATCCCGGACTGAATGTTAAGGGGAAGGGTTATGTCATACATCTGCTATTCAGTGTCCTGCTGCCGGAGCCTGATATTGACATGACAGGGTGACTTGCCTTATGCACCTGTAACATACCAGATGTTTGCATCACGACATGGTTTTTGAAATATATTTACATCCTCAATCAGACCTGATGAAACTCACATGAGCATTAGTACACAAAAGGAGTTGATTACTTAATTCCTGTAAGTTCCGTTCGACCAATGAAATAAACAATAAATAATCTACTTAAACCTGCATGAGCAGCAACTCACAGAAGGATGTAACTAATTTATTGCATGTAAGTTCCTTTAGACTAATGAAATAATAATCAAATAACCGAATGAAAAGACTTTCAATTGCCACACTGGCAGGGCTAATGGTATCACTGAGCCTCCTCTCGCAGCAGATCAAAACACCTGAAGAATTTCTCGGTTATGCCCCGGGTGAACAGTTTACCCTCCAGCATGCCGTGACCGATTACATAATGCATATAGCTGATGCCAGTGCCTCTGTTGAGTATATCCGGTACGGCGAATCGTGGGAAGGACGGCCTCTGGGAGTCTGTGTTGTGTCGTCACCCGGCAACCTCTCGCAGCTGGAGCAGATCAGACTCTCCAACCTGCAGCGGGCAGGACTGGCCGAAGGCACCCCTGAGGTGGCACCGGTGCCCATCATATGGCTTGCCTACACCGTGCATGGATCGGAACCTGCTGGTACGGAAGCGGCACTGAAAGTACTATGGTCTCTTGCCTCCGGAGACTGGAAAGAGGCTGACAGCTGGCTTGAAAAGATGGTCATAGTAATAGACCCGTGCCAGAACCCTGATGGCAGGGAGCTTTTTACCACCAGGTACATCAGAGCGCAGGGGTGGCCCCCCAACAGTGACCCCAACGCCTGGGAGCATAACCAGCCATGGCCTTCGGCAAGGTTGAACCATTATCTCTTTGACCTGAACCGCGACTGGAGCTGGCATGTGCAGCAGGAGACAGAGATGAGGATGAAACTCTACAACAGCTTCATGCCACACGTGCATGCCGATTTTCACGAGATGGGATCAGGAAGCACATACTTCTTCCCTCCCGGTGCGGAGCCCTGGCATGAGGTGATCACTCCCTGGCAGAAAGAGTACCATGAGCTGACCGGGAAGAAGGCCTCATTGCTGTTTGATAATGCTGACCGGCTCTATTTTACCAAAGATAATTTTGACCTCTTCTGCCCTAGCTTCGGTGACACCTGGCCGCTGTTCAACGGCGCCATGGGCTTTACTCTCGAACAGGGTGGAGGAGCACAGGCCGGACTGGTATTGAAACGGCTCGAGAGAGATACACTGACACTTGCCGACCGTATTCAAGGCCATTTCCTCGCCTCAATGGCTGTGCTTGAGGCAGCTGCAGACAATAGCGACAGGTTGCTGAGTGAGTTCTACCAATTCTTTAAAAGCGGTGCCGAAAAGCCGTCCTCCAGGTATAAATCCATCATAATCAAAGGATCAGCAGATGCGGCATCTCTCGGATCACTCCTTCAGTTGCTTGAAAGCAACCAGGTCAGGTATTCATCACCGCGCATTAACGGAAAGAAGATCACCGCCTATGATTACAGGGCTGACAGGGAGGGAAGCGTGACCGTTGAGGAGAACGATATCCTGATCAGCGCATACCAGCCTCAGAGCAGACTTATGGAGGTGTTGTTCGAGCCCGACTCAAAATCGTCTGACTCCATCAGCTACGATCTTACAGCCTGGGCTCTGCCGTATGTCTATAACATTGAAGCCTATGCTGTTGAGGAACGGTTGCCATCAACCGGTGATGCTCCGGCCGGGAAAAAGAAGAGCGGCAACACCGGGCAGGAGACAGATACTGTCCGGCCATATGCCTATGCTGTTCCGATGACCGGATTCAATGAACTGAAGTTCATGGCGCAGCTTTACAGGGCAGGGCTCAATGTACGATCAGCTCTGAGACCCTTCACCGCAGCAGGCAGCTCTTTCGGACGCGGGTCTGTGGTGGTAGCCCGCGGCGACAACCGCGGCATGACTCTCTTTGATGAGAAAGTAAAGGCAGCATCTGTTGCCAGCGGAGTAACACCGGTAAAACTAACAGGCGGGATGTCAACAACAGGGAAAGACCTCGGCTCTGACTACACACGGCTTGGCGAGGGGCCTGCCGTGGCGCTCGTCGGCGGTGAGGGCACCACGCAGGCCTTCGGTGAGATATGGTATTTCATGGAGAGGGAACTTGAATACCCCGTAACCGTTATTGAGGCCAACAGGCTGAAGAATAGTGACCTGTCAGATTACGACCTGCTGATACTGCCGGGAGGCGACCTGAAAGAGTGCAGGGAAAAGATAATGGCTTTTGTCACCGGGGGTGGCAGGGTCATCGCCATGGACAGCGCCATAGCCCTCTTCAGGGATGAGAAAACTACAGAGCTTGGCAAGGCCTGGGAGCTCAGGCAGGCTGAGGAGAAAAAGAATGTAAAGGCTGATCCGGCTGACACCACCCGGCTGGTACGGTACGAGGATCAAAGGCGCGTTGCCGCAACCGGCAGGTCGGCAGGAGCAATATACCGGGTGAAGCTGGACGAAACCCATCCCTATGCATTCGGAATGGGGAAAGAGTGGTTCCTGATGAAGAGAAATGAAGGGCTGCCCTATCTCGAGAAAGGAAGCAACATCGGTTACATCGCCGATGAAGATCCGGTTGCCGGTTTTGCAGGCTACAAATTCCGCAGCAAGGTGAAGAACACAGGTGTCATCGCCTCGGAAAACATAGGCAGGGGTTCTGTCGTATACCTGTCAGACGATCCCTATTTCAGGGCATACTGGAAGAGCGGAAGGGTGCTGCTCGGCAATATCCTGCTAAGGTAAGTGCCTGCGAAGGCCAGCATCGGGATGTTGGTTTTCTCGACCGGTTAGATTACATTTATAACCAGAACCAACGACCAGGGTATGCAAAATCTTCTGAACAGGTTTCTTGGGTATGCCAGGATGGACACCAGATCCGACGAGAGCTCAGGGACAACTCCTTCAACGGTCAGTCAGATGCTCTTTGCCAGGAAACTGGCTGATGAGCTGAGAAAGACAGGACTGGAAGAGGTTACCCTCGACAGTAACGGCTACCTGATGGCAACCCTGCCGGCAAACGTACCCGACCCCGGACCCGTCATGGGCCTGATTGCACATATGGATACCAGTCCTGATGCCCCTTCTGCAAATGTTAACCCTCTTGTCCATCATAACTATGACGGCAGTGACATTATTCTGAACCTCGACAGGGATATCAGGCTGTCACCGAAGGAGTTTCCTGAGCTGGCGGCATACAGGGGACAGACAATTATTACCTCGGACGGACTCACCCTGCTGGGTGCGGACGACAAGGCAGGGATAGCAGAGATTGTCACTGCCATGGAGCTGTTGGTGGCAGACACCTCCCTGAAGCACGGCAAGATCAGGATAGCCTTCACCCCCGACGAGGAGATAGGAAGAGGCGCTGATCAGTTTGATGTCGCTGCCTTTGGCGCCGACTATGCCTATACTGTTGATGGCGGAGGAATAGGGGAGCTGGAATACGAGAACTTCAATGCTGCAGCGGCAACGGTCACGGTCAGCGGACGCAGCGTCCATCCCGGCACTGCAAAGGATACCATGATCAACTCCATTATGGTCGCCAGGGAATTCGATGCACTCCTACCTGCTGATGAAAGGCCCGAGAAGAGCTCAGGCTACCAGGGATTCTACCACCTCTATGAGATCAGGGGGGGTGTGGAGGAGACAGTCATGAAATATATCATCAGGGACCATGACCAGGCAAAATTCAACCAGAGGAAGAAACTGGTAGAAGAGGTTGGAGCTATGGTTGAGAGAGATAACAGAGGGGCAGCGGTCAGTGTGAGGCTGAAGGACCAGTATTTCAATATGAAGGAGATCATTGAAGCAAACTGGTATATAATCGAGGAGGCTGTCGAAGCCTATCGCAGAGCAGGAATCGAACCTCTCATAAAACCTGTCAGGGGAGGGACTGACGGCGCCAGGCTCTCGTTCATGGGATTGCCCTGTCCAAACATATTTACCGGCGGTCACAACTATCACGGCAGGTTCGAATTTGTATCCCTGCAATCAATGGAAAAAGCCGTAGAAATCATTGTCAACCTGTGCATTTCAGCTTATAAACGCAAGAAATGAAACTTACATGAGCGGCAACCCGCAATGGCATATGAATGTTTTTTCATATAAGTTCCATCATGCTAACAGAATAACAACTGAATAACCCAATGAAACCTGCGTGAGATGTAATTCACATAAGCGGTTAAATATAAAATTTCATGCAAGTTCCATTCGAACAATAAATTATAACCGAATGAAAAAACTTATCCTTCCTCTCATCACCTGTATCCTCCTTGTTACAGCCTGCACCGGAGAGAACTCTCTCAGGAGAGCTGCAGCCACCATCACAGCTGAGGAACTGCGGGATTATACCCGGACAGTGGGGTCTGACAGCTTCATGGGCAGAAAGCCCTTTACCGCCGGTGAGCCCATCACTATTGCATACCTGGCCACAGAGCTTGAGAAAATAGGGTTCACGCCTGCGTTCGGAGAGAGCTGGTTCCAGAACGTACCGATGGTGGAGATAACCTCCAGGGTCAACGGTAAGGTGACAGTCACTGCCGGCCCTGAGAAGATAAGTCTTACAGCACCGGATGATATCGCCGTCGAATCGCCGTCCATGAAGCAGCTGGTGGAACTGGTGGAGATACCGATGATCTTCTGCGGGTTTGGCATCGTTGCACCCGAATATGGCCGGAACGACTACGCCGGTCTTGACGTCAGGGGGAAATGTGCCGTGGTACTGGTCAATGATCCAGGACTATACACCGGCGACACAACACTGTTCAAGGGACGGGAGATGACTTACTACGGACGGTGGACATACAAGTATGAGGAGGCGGCAAGACAGGGTGCCACTGCAATACTGATAGTCCATGAGACTGTCG
>CAZFIF010000012.1:27103-34031 GCA_964519065.1 uncultured Rikenella sp. | reverse complement strand
CCCTGGAACTTATTGAGGTCCCAGCGGGGTATCTTGCATACGATATAGTCGAGGGCCGGTTCAAAGCATGCTGTGGTCGTCTTCGTGACTGAGTTCTTCAGCTGGTGTAGTCCGTAGCCCAGGGCCAGCTTTGCTGCCACGAATGCCAGCGGGTAGCCTGTCGCCTTGGATGCCAGAGCACTGGAGCGTGACAGACGCGCATTGACCTCGATGACGCGGTAGTCTTCGGAGTTGGGGTCAAGGGCATACTGAACATTGCATTCTCCTATTATGCCCACGTGCCGTATGATCTTTATGGAAAGCTCCCTGAGCTTATGGTACTCGCTGTTGGTGAGTGTCTGTGAGGGAGCTACCACGATACTCTCGCCGGTATGTATCCCCAGCGGGTCGAAGTTCTCCATGTTGCAGACGGTGATGCAGTTGTCGTAACGGTCACGCACTACCTCATACTCGACCTCTTTCCATCCCTTTAGCGACTCCTCCACCAGGATCTGTCCCGAATATGCGAAAGCGCGGGCAGCCATGCTCCTGAGCTCCTCACTGTCTGAGCAGAAACCGCTACCCTGTCCGCCGAGGGTATACGCTGCACGTATGATAACGGGGAACCCCAGCCTGCCGGCAGCCCCGAGGGCATCATCAACCGTGGTGACTGCGATGCTGCGGGGTGTCCTGACGCCTATCTCATCGAGCTTCCTGACAAAGAGCTCACGGTCCTCGGTGTTCATGATAGCCTCAACAGGAGTGCCAAGTACCTTTACACCGTGCTTCTCCAGGACACCGCTGCGGAAGAGAGCGGTACCGCAGTTGAGTGCCGTCTGCCCTCCAAATGACAGAAGAATGCCGTCAGGCCTCTCCCGCTCAATGACACGTTCGACAAATTTGGGAGTGACCGGCAGAAAATAGATCTTGTCAGCTATCTTTTCCGAGGTCTGTACCGTGGCGATGTTCGGGTTGATAAGCACCGTGAAGATACCCTCCTCACGCAGGGCCTTCAGAGCCTGTGACCCGGAGTAGTCGAATTCACCGGCCTCGCCTATCTTGAGAGCCCCTGATCCCAGCAGCAGTACTTTTTTTATTTCGTCATTCATCATTCCCGTTTGGGCTGTAAAAATACAACAAAAAGCAAGGTGTGAACCGGGATGGATGGAAGAATAGAAGAAGAGCTGTAACCTCCCGATAACTTCTCAAGCCCACTGTCTGAGGATGACTTGTGTTCAAATATCATGGATTGATTGTTAATAAATAGACACTGGTCAAATAGTGTATAACATAGCGTTATTGATTACGTTTACTTGTTGTATAATTACAGAAATCCCCATTCAATAAAACTCCAGTTCAATGAAAAGTGACAATCGTGTTACCATGAAACACCTGTCGGCGTTTTTCGTATTGGTTACCCTTCCCTTTTTTGCCGTATCAGGTCAGTCACCGGAGGGAATACTTAAAATATTCTCTGATAAGCCACTTGTCGTTTATGTCGACGAGGTCCATTGTCCCCAATACAGTGAGATACAGCTGGTTCCCGGGACGCATTATGTCAAGGCTATAAACAGTGAAGGCGTCAGGGTATACAGTGAGATAGTCACCGTCAGAGCCAATGAGGTTACATCGGTACTTATTGAGGCACCACAAGTCGAGGTCCCTGTTGAACGTAACGGGGTGACATATGGTCAGCCTTCCTCAAGCCTGCCGGCCGGAAATCCATCAGCAAATGCTGAACCGCTGCCTGCTGCTCCCGCCAAACCCGAACAGACTATTGATATCGGGCAGATAGCAGGGATTCTTCCGGCTGATATGGGAGGCGCTTACGGCGTTTCCTTCGGGATGAACATCAGGGACGTAGACAGGATAATGACCGCAAAATCAGTCAGGGCGGAGAGGAGGACCGGCTTCAATACCTACGCAATTCAGAACGGATCTTCAGTTTATGTTGTCGAATTCAGGTTCATAGATCAGAAACTCTTCCAGATCATTGTGGGTTATCCCTCTCTCTACAATGCAAACTCGAAACTGAAACTTGACAAAAAGGAGGTTCCATTCCCGGAGTTCAACAGGATGGCAAATGATGTGACTGCGATCTACGGTGAACCGGCGACTGCTGAAAAGATCTTCCTGCCAGGTTACAGTGAGGATGACGGGCGTATCCTTGAGGCACTCAGGAGGAAGAAGGCACTGATACTCCATACGTGGATCGATCCCGGCACCGGGAATAATATAATGGTTGGCCTGGGGTACACTACCACTCCCCTGGCCGCAACAATCTATACAAGCGGCCCGCTGGGGGCTGAGGCACAGGCCCGTAATCTAAGACTAAACGGGTATGACTATAAGAAATCATTCAAGGATAATTACTTTTCAAATTAGACTTAACTCCAATAACTGCGTATGAAAACTCTCATAACACTCTTTGTCCTATTGCTGATCGGCGTTGCATCAGCTTCGGGACAGAACCCGGGCACCCTCAAGATCTTCTCCGAAGAACCTGTAGTGGTTTATGTAGATGAGATTCAGCATCCTGACTACCAGGCAATATCACTTCCCTCCGGGACACACTACGTAAAAGCCCTTAACCGTGATGGCGCCAGGATCTACAGCAATATTGTTACCATTAAGGCCGGTGAAGTTACCTCTGTCCTGATTGATGCAGAAGGAACAGCCACACAGCCAGCTGCTAAAACTGCTGCCCAACCATCCACCACAGCCGGTGCTCTGCCGGCCGCACAGGGAATCCCTTCATCCGCAAAAGGGACAGGAACGCTGAATATCTTCTCTGAATTTAATGGTGTCACCATATATCTGGACGATAACAGGCAGGGCGATGACGTCAAGGTGATAAATTCAATTCCCGCGGGAAACCATTACCTGAAGGTGATGAAGGACGGCGTAAGTATTTTTGGAGAGCTGATCTCAATTAATCCGGGTCAGACCACTTCAGTCCTCGTAAAGAATGACGGACAGGTGGCGGAGAAGATAATGGAGAGCAAAGCGAAAGAGCGTGAGGAATACCAGGCCAATAAGGTGGATGTAATCTTTTCATCAAACTCTGTTAGTACAACACAGGGAGCGAGCACCCTTTTCCCCGGGTTCTACGGCTACTATGGATATTCTTCATCGGTGACAAATACTACCCAGGTGTCAGACTTCAAGGTCATTCAGGGTGGCGTGAAAGAGATAGGCGATCTCGGACTGGCACAACTGGCCGGGAACCAGAATGTAATCAACAGACATGCCACCATACAAAGGTCGGTGACAAGACAGACAAATGTAGGTCTCGGAATGTTCCTTGGCTCACTTCTCATTGGCGGCCCCGTCCTGGTGGATATACTGGTAGACAAACCCTTCCTGCATCCTGACGGAACCAATGCGCCGGATTGGGAAATAGGAGTAGCTACGGCTGGCATTCTAGTAGGGACAATTGGCTACGCAATCACAATGGGAGCTGACAAGAAATACCCCAAACACTACTACCGGGTGGACGAAGCGGCTAAGGATGCACAGGAACATAACAGGAAGCTTAAGGAAAAACTCGGACTTCCTGAGAGCTACGATGTAAAGTAGCCACCATCTTACTATAAAGATTCAGAGGGACACGCACCGCCGTGTCTCTTTTTTTTTGATTTTTTTCAAAAAAGCAACTCTGTTTAATAAAAATGCATAAATTTGCAAAGTAAATGAATAAAAATACAGCATGAAGAGAGAACAACGACTGCTTCTCATTGAGAGACTGGTAAGAGAGAATCCCATCACCTCGCAGGAGGAGCTGCTCATGCTTATGGAGGGTACAGGGATGAAGTGTACGCAGGCGACACTCTCCCGCGATCTGAGGCAGATGGGTATAAGCAGGGGCTTCGACGGCAGGGGGGGGTACCGTTACCTGCTCCCGGAGCGGAGGGGGGAACCGGATGAAATGGTTCCGGGCCGCGAGACTGAAGCAATAACCGGGATGATATGGGCGCGGGGTATGCTGCTAATAAATACGCCGCCGGGATTTGCCCCTGCAGTTGCCATAAAAATTGACCGGGCAGGGCGGTACGAGATAGCCGGCACCATTGCCGGCGATGATACCATCCTGCTTATTCCGCGTGACAACATCAGCAATGAGGCTATTGAAGAGTGCCTCAGCACGATATTCGAATCACAGGCAATAAAAAAAATCTGAAATGTGGAATGCATGAGTAAGAGCTCACGAAATGGCCTGATTATGCAACTTCATGCAGGCTCCTTTCGACTAATTAAATAAATACACTATAAGAAAATGAAAAAAGTAATGCTGGCATATTCGGGAGGGCTTGACACCTCCGTGATACTTAAATGGCTCATAAACAAAGGTTACGAAGTTATAGCCTATGTGGCCGATGTAGGACAGAATGACGATTTTGATGCAGTGCGTGAAAAGGCCCTGGCTATCGGTGCCTCGTCGGTTATCATCGACGATCTTAAGAGGGAGTTTGTAACTGACTTTATCTTCCAGGCGGTCAAGGCCAATGCTGTATATGAGGACCGCTATCTCCTGGGGACGGCTCTTGCCCGTCCGCTTATTGCGATGAAGCAGATCGAGGCAGCCATTGAATATGGTGCCGATTATGTTTCACATGGTGCAACCGGGAAAGGAAATGACCAGGTGCGTTTCGAACTGGCCTACTATGCCCTGAAGCCTGACATAAAAGTTATCTCCCCCTGGAAGGATGCCGAGTTCCTCTCACAGTTCCAGGGCAGGTCAGACATGATACGGTACGCCGCAGGGCACCGCATCCCTGTCAAGGCCTCCATCTCAAAGCCCTACAGTGAGGATGACAACCTGATGCATATCAGTCACGAGGCAGGTATCCTCGAGGATCCGCTTTACTTCGCCGGGAAGGACATACTTCAGAAGATGGTGATGCCAATGGATGCGCCTGATAAGGAGACACATATTTCGATCACTTTCAAGGACGGCATCCCGGTCGATGTGACCAACAGGGATGATGGCACCAGCTACAATGATCCGCTTGAACTCTTTATATACCTGAACAAACTCGGCGGCACCAACGGTATCGGTCTGCTTGATATGGTCGAAAACCGGTATGTCGGAATTAAGTCGAGGGGCATCTATGAGACCCCCGGTGCAACAATCCTCTATGCCGCGCACAAGGACATAGAGGGCATAGCCATGGACCGCGAGGTGATGCGCCTGCGTAACATGCTGGCTCCTGTCTTTGCCGAGCTGGTCTACAACGGATTCTGGTTCTCCCCCGAGATGGAGTTTCTGAAGGCTGCCATGGACAAGAGCCAGGAGGTGATCGACGGGGTGGTCCATATGACCCTTTACAAGGGCAACATCATCATCGAAGGGCGTGAGTCGCCGTCGTCACTATATAATAAGGAGTTGTCAAGCATGGATATCGAGGGAGGCTTCAACCAGGCTGACAGCCTCGGGTTTATCCGTATCAACGCTATCCGCCTGATGGCTCACCATGCCATCATGGAGGCAAACAAAAAGAAAGAGAAGCAAGATGCACCTGTGGGATAAGGGAGGCACGACACGGGAGTCTCTCATAAGCTTCACCTGTGACAGTGACAGGGTTTATGATGCGAGGCTGGCGCCCTATGACATTGTGGGTTCCATGGCTCATACGGTCATGCTTGAGAGGTGCGGGCTGATCACTGCCGGCGAGAAGGAGAGTCTTCTTGCCGGCCTGGCCCGGCTACTTGATGAGACGGAACAAAGCGATTTCTCGATAGGAAAAGAGTATGAGGATATACACTCGTGGGTTGAGATCCATTTGGGTGAAATGGCAGCGGAGGAGGGAAAGCTGCATCGGGACCGCCCGGGCGATGAAATGGCAAAGGAGGCAGCAGGAATGCAACTGGCAGGCCACCCTGGCAGTCAAATTGCTTTGGAGTCGGCGAGAAAGCTGCATACCGGCCGCTCACGGAACGACCAGGTGCTGACGGATCTTCACCTCTATATCAGGCACCAGTCGTTTCTGCTGGCACATGAGCTGAAGGCACTGGCCGAGGACTTTCTGCATCTCAGCGAGGAGCATAAGGAGATTCTCATGCCGGGTTTCACCCACATGCAGGCAGCAATGGTGACATCATTCGGACTCTGGTTTGCATCTTATGCCGAGAGTCTCTGTGATGACCTGCATGTTTTGTCCGCTGCTGCCGTACTTGCAGATGCCTCACCGCTGGGGACGGCGGCAGGGTATGGCACCTCGTTGCCCGTTGACCGGGAGCTGACGGCCTTACTTCTTGGATTCCGGAGGCTGATAGTCACCTCTCCCTATGCACAGATGAGCCGTGGCCGCACCGAACGGCAGGTGACCGGTGCCATCGCCTCTGCAGCAAACACCCTGGGGAGATTTGCATCGGAGGTGATACTGTTTATGTCGCCGGGTTACGGTTTTGTCGCACTCTCTGACGACCTTACAACCGGGTCGTCCATCATGCCCCAGAAGAAGAACCCTGACATGTTTGAGCTTATCAGGGCCCGCTGCAACAGGCTTCAGGCTCTGCCTGGTGAGGTGACCCTCATGACTGCCGGTTTGCCACCGGGATACAACCGCGATTACCAGGAGCTGAAGCCATTGCTCTTTGATGCCTTCGACACGATAACGGAGCTGGTGCAGGTGCTGCGGAAAGCGCTGGAGGGGCTGCTAATCAGCAAGGATATTATGAGCGAATCCCGTTACAATGACATCTTCTCCGTTGAGGAGGCAAACAGGATGGTCCGCGATGGCATTCCTTTCAGGGATGCATACCGCGAGGTGGCAAAAAAGGCAGGTTCAGGTTCATTTGCTGCCCCTTCCCCGGCTGACTACACTCATACAGGCAGCATAGGGAATGTCGGGCAGGGGATCATCAAGGAGAGGCTCGGGGAGATTATGGAAGGGTTCGGGAATGGTTATTCGCCCCGGGAGTTGTATGATCAAATTACAGGGTGGGG
>CAZFIF010000012.1:0-27003 GCA_964519065.1 uncultured Rikenella sp. | reverse complement strand
GGTTCGGGAATGGTTATTCGCCCCGGGAGTTGTATGATCAAATTACAGGGTGGGGAAGGTAGCGGCAAGGGTTCTGCGACGTAAGGGTTTTTATTATGCATGTTGGGCTACAATACCTGAACCGCTACGACATAATGGTTTTCAGACATTTGCCAACCGCTGACTGCTTCTAGCCACCGTAGCCCTGGCGTAGGTGGCCGACTGCCGCCCTCCCCTACAGACTGGCTCCTCCCTAAAAATTGCCCACCGGGCAATTTTTTTACGGTCGGCCCTCTATTGCCTTATCAACATTATCAATGAAGAGATCAAACAGAAAATCAGTGTCTGTCGGGCCGCCGGAGGCCTCGGGGTGGAACTGGGTGGAAAAGAAGGGCTTCGAGACATGCTTCATCCCCTCGTTGGTGTTGTCGTTCACGTTGACAAACAGCGGTTCCCAGCCTGCGGGCAGCGTATTGTTATTAACTGCGAAACCATGGTTCTGTGATGTGATGTAAGCCCTTTCGGTACCCACCATCAGCACCGGCTGGTTGTGACTCCGGTGGCCGTACCTTAACTTATAGGTGTCTGCTCCCGCCGCCAGGGCCATCAGCTGGTTGCCCAGGCAGATGCCGAAGATAGGTTTGTCATCATCAAGCGATTTCCTGATATTATCAATGGCCACCCGGCACATCTTGGGGTCACCCGGCCCGTTGGTAAGGAACAGCCCATCATACTCCTCGGTGCTGTAGTCATAGTCCCACGGCACCCTGATGATTGTCGTATCCCTCTTCAGCAGGTTGCGAATGATATTGTACTTCACTCCGCAGTCGACCAGCATTATTCGATAACGGCCATTGCCATACACCCTGCGTGAAGAGGTGCTGACCTCGGCCACCAGGTTGACCCTGTTGGGGTCATAGAACTCCGTAGTCATGCCCTCCGGCTCCACCTTGCCCAGCATGGCCCCCTTCTCGCGTATGCGCTTTGTCAGTGCACGGGTGTCGATCCCGAAGATACCCGGCACGTTGCTCCGCCGCAGCCACTCGTCGAGACTCTCGATGGCATTCCAGTGGCTGTATTCAAATGAGTAGTCTGATACTATCAGGGCGGAGATATGCACGCCTGATGATTCGTAAAACAGAAAGAGGTCATCCTGTTCGCTTTTGCCGGGCGCTCCGTAGTTACCCACCAGGGGGTAGGTGAGGCAGAGTATCTGTCCCCTGTAAGAGGGGTCTGTCAGACTCTCGGGGTATCCTGTCATGGCGGTGTTGAAAACCACCTCTCCGGCAGCAGCCACCTTGGCGCCGAAGGACCATCCGCGGTACACGGTACCATCTTCCAGCGTAAGCCTGACAACAACTCTCTGATCGTTCCTCATATTAACGGTTTATTGCATTTTCTATCTGCGACAGTGCCCTCTCCACCACCGACCGCGGGCAGGCCAGGTTCATCCTCATGAAACCCTCTCCTCCCGGCCCGAAAGTAGAGCCTTCATTCATCCCCACACCCGCTTTTTCAACAAAAAAGCGCTGCAGCTCTTTCCCCGGGAGTCGCATCTCCCGGCAGTCGAGCCATATCATATATGTAGCCTCAGGTTCTGCCGGCCTGATCTGGGGCAGCCGGTCGCGACAGAAACCGGTGACGAGATCAACATTCCGCTGTATATAACGCATCAGCGCGTCAACCCATTCATGGCCGTGTGTCCAGGCTGCCTCCGCTGCTACGTTACCGAAAATATTACCAAGATGGAGGTGCAACCCGACTAGCGTCTTGCGGTATTTCTCCCTCAGGACCGGGTCGGGGATAATCATTGTTGATGTAGACAGCCCCGCAAGGTTGAAGGTCTTGCTTGGTGCCATGCATGTGACTGTGATGGATGCAGCTTTTTCCGAGAGGGAGGCAAGGGGCAGATGGCTGTAGCCCGGCATCATCAGGTCGCAGTGGATCTCGTCGGAGAGGATGACAACACCCTTATCGTGACAGATTTCAACGAGCTCCTCCAGTTCCTCTCTCCTCCATGCCCTACCCACAGGGTTGTGAGGGCTGGAGAGAATCAGCATCCTTGTGGCAGGGGTGATCACTTTCCGCAACCCTTCCGTGTCCATCACCCATTCACCATCTTTCTCAATCAGCCTGTTTGACACAAGTCTCCTGCCGTGGTCGTTGACAGCAGCATGAAAGGGAGCATAGACAGGAGGCTGTATGATGATCTCATCACCGGGTTCGGTATAGGCCAATGTGCACATGTTAAGTGCCGGCACCACACCAGGACTGAACTCGGTCCACTCTCGCCGGACCTCCCATCTGTGACGTTGGGCTATCCAGCGGATGAGTGCAGTAAAATATGAGTCAGGCCTGTATGAATAACCGAGGATCTCATGCTGCAGCCTGGCAGCAATAGCCTCAGTAATAAAGGGGGGTGTTCTGAAGTCCATATCTGCTACCCACATCGGTATGATATCGGCTCTTCCGAAGACCTCCTCTCTGAAATCGTACTTGATACAACTGGTGTTTTCCCGGTTGACTACCTCATCAAAGTTCCACATCAGGGATCTGTTTGTTGCTCCGGGATGCAAACTTACATAAAAACGGCTGATTTTTCACAGTCAGAATAAAATCAGGGTCATCGCCGGGATCTGCAGAGGTAAGAGAGCATGAAATCCCGACGAACAATAGCGGCACTACAGGTGTTTAAGGGGAAGGGAAAAGCCTATTTTACCACCTGCGGAATTATTGTTTGAATATAGTTTACTCTGAATGGTAAAAGTTTTATTTTTACGAAGCTAAACACTATTACAAAAGAGAGTCCTATGAAAAAGATTTTCACAAAAATTCTGGTTGCTGTAATGATCCTGACAGTAGCCGGTGCCTCTTCATGCAAAAACAGGGGTGAAGCGAAAAAACAGAAAGAGATCAATATGGTTGAGCTCGAAGCGCTGGAGCAGCAGATTGAAGAGAATGTCTATCCTCTTCCCACTTCAGCCGAGGTGATCAAGAAGCTCACTGACCTGGATCTGGGGTATATTCTGGGTGCAACGAATCCTCCTGAGAATGCCGGCAATTATGTTGAGAGTTACAACCGCTCCGTCAATATTGGTGTATACGGTGCGGATCTCAGTTATGCCACCCTCTATAACATGCAACAGGATGTCATTGATTACATGGCCTCTATACGCACCCTGGCGCTGGAGCAGAATCTTTCAAAGATCTATGAAGAATCGCTCTATGATAAGATCAAAGTCAATTTTGACAACAGGGATACACTGGTGACCATTCTTACCGATGCCTTTGACCGCACCTATTCAATAATGGTTGATGCCGGGCAGGCCAACCTGGCGTTGCTGATGGTCGGGGGAGCATGGATCGAGGGCATGTATCTCACGATGGCCGTTTCCGAAACGGGAGCCCATCTCTCTGGCTTTGAGTCGGTGCTTCTGGAGCAGAAGAAGTCGTTCGAACTCTTCGAGGAGTTGGCCGGCACCTATTCTGATGACCCGCTGGTAGCAAGGATACTTGCCGCGGTGCAGCCTGTGCGTGATGTCTATGCTAACTTGAGCACAAGCCTTACGATGGAAGATATCGAAGCGCTGAAGAGAGCCGTGAATACGGTGAGGGCAGAGCTGGTAAAATAAACGAAATCAGATACCTTAAGACCGCAGACCACTCTCGCGGTCTTTTTTTGAGCTCATGAGGGAATCAGTATTACATGCACTGATACATATTTTTGCCATTATCTCAACGGTAAACCCTGCAGGGGTAACCTCGAGAGGCAAGAAGATACTGCGCAGTTACCTCCGCAGGTACCTGAACCATGAGCTTGAGCAGGAGTATTTCAAGCTATATGAGAACAACCTCCACTTTTACGAGCGCGAGCTCCGCGCAGTGGAGGAGGGGGAGCTGTCCGACGAAGACTCCCTGATCACCTTCCAGATAACAAACATCTGCCGTCAGATCAAGAAGGGACTCTTTATTGATGAGAGGATGATCGTCTTTCTTCAGCTTCTGGAGTTTGTCTTTGAAGACGGCAGCATCTCGGAACAGGAGTCTTCCATTGTTGAGATTGTAGCCCGCACCTTTAATATTTCGGGCAAGGAGAGGAAGAATGCTATGGCATTCATGCTGGGGATGAGATATGACCTTATCACTCCTGACTGCCTGCTGGCCATTGAGGGAGAGGAGAATATAGGCGATGCCTCATCGAAATTTGCCAACTACCATGAGTGGCACCATATGGTGGCAAAAGGACTCAGGGGCACTATCTACGTTCTATACACTCCAAGCACGGGGCACCTTATTTTTGAATACCAGGGAAAAACATCGCTCCATTTCAAGGGGCGCAGTGTAGTGCCCATGCGGCCTTTCCTGCTTGAACCCGGGGTAAACATCAGGGGTCAGGGCATGGCCCCGCTCTACTACACAACCATATTCAGAAAGTTTATCAGCCCCGGGTTTACTGAGGAAATAGTATTTGAGGGCCAGAACATCGAGTACCGTTTCAAGGGGTCGGATAACGGCGTGCAGCCTATGAGCTTCAGGGTCAGCTCCGGAAACCTTGTCGGGATAATGGGAGGCAGCGGCGTGGGCAAGAGCACCCTTCTCAACATCCTGAACGGGAAGCTCAAGCCGGAGGGAGGCGCAGTCTATATCAACGGTTATGATCTTCACAATGAGCCGGAGGAGCTTAACGGTCTGATAGGGTATGTCCCTCAGGACGATCTCCTCATCGAGGAGCTGACGGTCTATCAGAATCTATATTACAATGCCAGGCTCACCTTTGGAGATTATGACGAGGAGAAGCTAAATCATACAGTCCGGGAGGTACTCAGGCAGCTTGACCTGACGGAGATCAAGGACCTGATGGTGGGTGACCCTCTTAACAAAAAGATAAGTGGTGGGCAGAGGAAAAGGCTGAACATCGGCCTTGAGCTTATGCGGGAACCTGCTGTCCTCTTTGCCGATGAGCCTATCTCCGGACTCGCCTCCCATGACAGCACCAATGTCATGGAGCTGCTCAAGGACCAGGCCCTGAACGGCAAGCTGGTCTTCGTTATCATCCACCAACCCTCATCAGACATACTGAAGATGTTTGACAGGCTCTGGGTGCTGGACAGGGGAGGATACATGGTCTATGACGGCGACCCCGTTGAGGCCATCGTCTATTTCAAGACCGAGACCTCCCAGGCCAACGCGGCAGAGAGCGAGTGTCCTACCTGCGGCAATGTTCAGACGGATGAGATCCTTGAGATTGTGGAGGCAAAGGTGGTTGATACTGATGGCAGGCGAGGGACCGACAGGCAGGTGTCACCGGTGGAGTGGTATCACCGCTACCGCCAGAAGATGGAACCCTCGCTGAGCGGCAGGCCGGAGATGAAACCCCTGCCGGCGAGCAACTTCCGGCTCCCTGCGTGGCTTAAGCAGGTAAAGACCTTCGTGCAGAGGAACCTGGTGCGGAAGTCCGCTGACAGGCAGTATATGGTTATAAACATGATTGAGCCCCCGCTGCTTGCATTCATCCTGGCCTATGTCTCAAAATACATGAATGACGGGGTTTACCTCTTCTCTGACAACAAGAGCTATCCGGTATTCCTCTTCATGAGCGTCGTGGTGGCCCTATTCCTGGGCCTGACGGTGAGTGCAGAGGAGATATTCAGGGACAGAAGGTTACTCGAACGGGAAAAATACCTGAACATCAGCCGCTCCAGTTACCTTCTCTCAAAGGTCACATTCCTTTTCGGCCTCTCGGCTGTACAGACATTCATGTATGTGATTGTGTCACACCTGATACTTGACGTGGAGGGTATGATGTGGAGACACTGGCTGATACTCTTTACCACCTCTTGTTTCGGTAACATGGTGGGGCTCAACATCTCCGCAGGCATGAAGTCGGTGATCAGCATCTACATCCTGGTACCGCTTGTACTCGTGCCACAGTTGCTGCTGAGCGGAGCCATGATCAGGTTTGACGACCTTCACCATTCACTTACCCGGAAGGTCTATGTCCCGGTGCTGGGTGACATCATGA
Organism: uncultured Rikenella sp.; assembly: GCA_964519065.1. Taxonomy (GTDB): domain Bacteria; phylum Bacteroidota; class Bacteroidia; order Bacteroidales; family VadinHA17; genus SR-FBR-E99. The sequence goes on along the minus strand of CAZFIF010000012.1, from coordinate 21,002 downwards.
CCACGCGATGGGCGTACGAAGCCATAGCCGTTGAGCAGTTCCGATCCAACCGGTATATGAAGCCCTATTTTGATACCGAGATGAAGATAAGTCGCTACGATTGGGAGTCATCGTTCCTTATACCTGACCTGAAGAAAAAGAGCAGGGAATGTGCTTTTGCAGCCGGCAAGCCTGAATATGCAGATGTGTATGAGGGCAACATCAGGAAGCTGACATATCATATAAACGACCTCAGCAGTGTAACCGGCATTAACCCGCAGCCTGCCCTGAGACTGTTGCAGGGAGAACGTTATACCTCTGACGCCTCATATATCGTAATCGATTTCCTCGACTCCCTGCAGAAGAGTCTAAGGTCGAAATATCTTGACTATATGGCAGTGAAGGATGGTATAACTGACAGTCTTGTCCGTGCCATCGGACAGGAGGGGCTTGTGCTGCTGCGAGAGGCCAATCACAACGAGGATCTGGCCGATATGGTGCTCAACCGTACAGTTCAGAAAAAGCTGTATGAGAATGATGATATGATAATACAGAAATCAGATCCTGTCCTGATGGAGCCGGGTTCGCACTTCGGGAGAGCACATTTCTATGCCCCCGTCAAGATGATCGGAAAGATGAAGATCAATACACTCTGGTTCAATATGATTTTCATCTGGCTGATGAGCACTTTACTCTATGTGACGCTTTATTACAACCTGTTGAAGAGACTTCTGAACCTGCTGGAGAGGATCCGCATTCCCGGTTTCAGATCAGACAGACTGGTGCCGCCATGGGAGCTGATAAAATAACGGCGAAGAAGCACCTGGGACAGCACTTTCTCAGAGACAGGAGCATTGCCGCAGCTATTGTCGATGCCCTTCGTGCTGACGGCAGTGACACGGTGGTAGAGGTTGGCCCGGGCACTGGTGTCCTTACGAGGTTTCTCGCAGAGAGGAACTTCCCCGCACTGAAAGTGGTTGAGATCGATCCTGAGGCGGTAGCATACCTCAGGTCCAATGTCCCCGGGGCATATGATATTATTGAGGGGGATTTTCTTGCGCTCGACCTGCGGGAGATGGGCGCCAGTGTAGCCATCATAGGCAACTTCCCCTACAACATCTCCAGCCAGCTCTTCTTCAGGATACTGGATGAGCGTGACAGGGTCGGGGAGGTGGTCTGCATGGTGCAGAAGGAGGTGGCTGACCGTATCTGTTCCGGGCCCGGCAGCCGCGTCTACGGCATCCTGAGTGTTCTCCTGGGAGCCTGGTACGATATTGAGTATCTGTTCACCGTGAATGAAACGGTCTTTTCTCCGCCACCCAAGGTTAAGTCGGCCGTAATACGGCTGCAACGTAATGAGAGAAACAGGCTTGAATGTGATGAACGGCTCTTTGTAAGGATTGTCAAACGATGCTTTAACCAGCGGCGCAAGATGATACGCAATCCTCTCAGGATGATGATCTCTGCTGATGCGGGCGATATGCCCTATCTTTCAATGAGGGCTGAACAGCTGTCCGTGGAACAGTTTGCCGAGCTCACACGGTGGGTGGCCGTTAACAGTATCAATGCCGGGGAGTCTGCTGCCGGCGGTCAGAACGAATAGCCAATTGCCTCTACAGGGTTCATCCTGGAGGCTGCGGAGGCAGGGGCAAATCCGGCAATAATTCCTATCGCTCCCGAGATGGCAACAGCAAGGATGATGTTTCCTGCCGTAAGGAACATTCCAAGCTCAAAGAAGTAATTTACAAAGAGTGTACCCGTAAAGACAAGGATGAGGCCAAGTATGCCACCGGTGACCGACAGAAGCACAGATTCGGTCAGGAACTGCAGTAATATCCACCTTCGTTTTGCCCCCAGTGCCATCTGTATGCCAATGATACTGGTACGCTCCCTGACGGAGACGAACATTATGTTGGCTATACCGAATCCTCCCACGAGAATTGAAAATCCGCCGATGATCCACCCGGCTATATTGATACCCCTGAAGACCGGTTCCAGGGTGCTGGTTATCTGGCTGGCCTGGTTGATTGAGAAGTTGTTCTCCTCCCCCGGTCCGATGCGCCGCGCGGCACGTAATATCATCGTCACCTCTTCTGACAGCTGCTGGACGGAGACACCCTTCCTGCCCCTGATCATGATATCAGAGTTGAGGAACGGGTTCCTGAAATTGATAAACTGCCGGCTGAAGTTGAGAGGCACAAGCGCGGCCTCGTCCATGCCACTGTCGGCAAGACCTCCCGTACCCTCTTTTGTGAAGACACCCACCACCTGCGTCCTGTGCCTGCCAATAGCTATCTCCCGGCCGACGGGATCAATATCACCGAACAGCTTGTCAGCCAGCTCCGCTCCCAGCAGGGCGACAGGCTTTCCGGCGGCAGATTCCGAATCAGTAAAGTAGCGGCCCTTTTCCAGATCAAAGGACCTTACATCCTGGAAGTCATAGGTGGCTCCAAGAATATAGGCGTTGCTGACAGAGTTGCCCCTGTACCGGACAGACTCTCCGGAACCTACCGTATAACAGAGGGCCTCCGCGCCTGTTGATCTCCTGAGCAGAGCCTCGTAATCATCAGTTGAGGGAGGCGGCCATTTGATCATATCCCACCACTTTATGTCAGGGTCAGGGGCCCAGGGCCACTTTTCCACATAGATGGTGTTGTCACCCAGAGATTCTATGCTTTTTCTGATACTGCTCTCCATCCAGTCAAAAACTGTGAAGACGGAGATGATAGAGAGTATGCCTATGGTGATGCCGAAGAGCGAAAGAAAAGTGCGTAGTTTATTGACTGCCACAGAACTGAAGGCAAAGACAAAACTCTCTTTAAACATTTTTAACCACATGATGGGGCCATTAATTCCGGTCAAACTTACATAAAAACGTTCGATTTTCACAGGTAAATCAAAATCTGCATGATTAATACCTGAGGCAGAGCCAAATCAGAAACATCAAGAGATCCCCAATAATTCGTCAATTCAATTCTATGATGAACCTTTGATTGTAAAAAAATATATATATTTTTGACCGTTCGCACCCACCTTGGCATCATTTTTCTTACTAACTGATTATGAGTGATATAAAAATCAAGAGTGCCTTTGTTTCGGTTTATTCCAAAGAGGGTCTCGAAGCTATTGTAAAAAAGCTGGAAAGTATCGGGGCAACCATTGTTTCTACGGGAGGGTCTTATGAGTTCATCACTGCAGCAGGCGTTGCTGCCGCCAGGGTAGAAGATATCACCGGTTATCCGTCGATCCTGGGTGGCAGGGTCAAAACCCTGCACCCGGGCATCTTCGGAGGCATCCTCGCCCGCAGGGATAATGGGGATGACATGAGGCAGGTGGCAGAATATGGCATTACTCTATTTGACCTGGTGGTAGTGGATCTCTATCCGTTTGAGGAGACAGTGGCATCGGGGGCACCAGACCAGGATATTATTGAAAAGATTGACATAGGAGGCATATCGCTCATCAGGGCCGGGGCCAAGAACTGGAATGATGTGCTGATAGTATCATCGCGCCGGCAGTATGATGAGCTGTTGCTGCTCCTTGACGGGAAGGGCGGAGTGGTATCTGCGGCAGAAAGATACCGTTTTGCTCTTGAGGCATTCAACATGACATCGCACTATGATACTGCCATCTTCAGCTGGTTTAACCGAAACGGAGATATCCCTGCCTTTAAGCATAGCATTATTGAGTCGCGATCACTCCGTTACGGCGAGAACCCACATCAGAAAGGGATCTTCTTCGGCAATCCGGATCTCCTCTTTGAGCAGTTGCACGGAAAGGAGCTTTCATACAACAACCTTCTCGATATTGACGCTGCGATCAGCCTGATAGACGAGTTTGAAGAGGCGACCTTTGCGGTCATCAAGCACAACAATGCATGCGGCGTCGCATGCCGCGACAACCTGAAGGAGGCCTGGGAGGCGGCCCTGGCATGTGACCCGGTATCAGCCTACGGTGGCGTGGCCATCACCAACAGGGAAGTTGATGAGGCGGTAGCAGTGGAGATGGACAAAATCTTTCTCGAGGTGGCCATGGCACCATCGTTTACACCCGGTGCCGTTGAGATACTGAGCAGGAAGAAAAACAGAATCATCCTCCGCCGCAAGGATGCCGCGGCACCGGCTGCCCTGTTCAGGCCGATGCCCGGAGGGGTGCTGTGGCAGGAGCGTGACGGGGCAGCAGAATCAGCAGGGCAGATGAAACCTGTAACTGAGAGGCATCCTACGGATGAGGAGTATACTGACATGGTCTTCGCCAACAGGATAGTCAAGCACAGCCGCTCAAACGCCATCGTGCTGGCAAAGGGGAGGCAGCTATGTGCCAGCGGGATAGGCCAGACATCAAGGATAGATGCTCTCCGGCAGGCAATCGACAAAGCCCGTGCCTTCGGCTTCAACCTGGAGGGGGCGGTGATGGCGTCAGATGCCTTCTTCCCCTTTGCCGACTCGGTAACAACAGCGGGAGAAGCCGGCATAACAGCAGTGGTACAGCCCGGTGGGTCAGTGCGAGATCAGGAATCAATCGACTACTGCAATAAAACGGGTATGGCAATGGTTTTTACTGGTATAAGACACTTTAAACACTAAAAATATAACAAGTAATAGTATAAAGGACCTATGGGATTATTTTCATTTCTTTCACAGGAGGTTGCAATAGACCTGGGCACTGCGAATACAAATATTATTGCCAACGACAAACTGGTTGTCGATGAGCCTTCTATTGTGGCTATCGACCGTAATACTGGCAAACTGATAGCCATAGGCGAAAAAGCCCGTCAGATGCATGGCAGAACACATGAGAACATCCGGGTAATCAGGCCCCTGAGGGACGGTGTTATAGCTGATTTCAACGCAGCAGAACTGATGATCAGGGGGATGATAAGAATGATCAACACAGGTCCGAAATTCTTCTCTCCCTCCCTCAAGATGGTTGTGGGAATACCCTGTGGCAGCACTGAGGTGGAGATCAGGGCGGTACGTGACTCCTCAGAGCATGCCGGGGGCAGGGATGTATACCTGATATACGAACCCATGGCAGCAGCCATAGGCATAGGCCTCGACGTCGAGGCGCCGGAGGGATGCATGGTGGTGGATATTGGCGGAGGGACCACGGAGATAGCTGTGATAGCCCTGGGAGGTATCGTCTGCAACAGGTCGATACGCGTCGCCGGTGATGGCTTCACCGCCGACATACAGTCGTACATGAGACACCAGCACAACATAAAGATCGGGGAGAAGACCGCCGAGGATATCAAGATAGCCGTAGGTGCTGCCCTGCCGGATATCGAAGATCCTCCGGCCGATTTCATCGTGCGGGGTCCCAACCTGATGACATCACTGCCCATAGAGATACCTGTGTCATACCAGGAGATAGCCTACTGCCTCGATAAGTCGCTGACCAAGATTGAAGCCTCCATCCTGCAGGTGCTCGAACAGACACCTCCCGAACTGTATGCTGACATCGTCAACAGGGGAGTCTTCCTGGCCGGCGGAGGAGCATTGCTGCGCGGCCTTGACAAGAGGCTTACCGATAAGATCAATATACCGTTCAGGGTGTCCGAAGATCCTCTTCATGCCGTTGTAAGAGGTACGGGCGTGGCCCTGAAGAATGTGGAGAAGTATCCATTCCTGATGAGATAAATCCTCTGTATGAATGAGAAGCCTGCTGAACTTCCTGCTCAGGTTTAGAACCCTGATCCTGTTCCTGATACTGGAAGCAGTAGCGCTGGTGCTGATATTCTCCTCACACAACTACCATCAGACTGTGGCTTACGGTGTCGCCCGCACTGTTTCGGGCTTCGTCTCAAAAAGGATTGACGCTGGCACCAATTACTTCAGGCTTAGACAGGTAAATGAGGAGCTGGTGGCAGAAAACACCATGCTGCGGGGTCGCCTGGAAGCCCTGGAAGCCGGCATGCAGGAACAGTTCCTGACCGTTGATGACAGCCTCAGCGGAATAAGCTATACCTATCTCAACGCAAAGGTGGTTAACAACTCCGTAAACAAACAGAAGAACTTCATTACTATTGACAGGGGGTCACTGCATGGCGTCACCCGCGGTATGGGAGTAGCCTCAGCCACGGGAGTGGTAGGCGTTGTGGTGGGAGTCTCTCCCCGGTTCTCTGTGGCAATGTCACTGCTCAATGCCGATTTCAGGCTGAGTGCCAGCATAGCCCGAAATGACTACTTCGGATCACTGGCATGGGACGGCCTCAGCCACAGGTATGCCACTCTGTCGGAGATACCCCACCATGTAAGTATAACGGAGGGTGACACCATCGTCACCAGTGGTTATTCTGCCATCTTTCCTGCAGGACTGCTGATCGGGACACTCACCGGGGAGCAGGAGCGCGGTGGCGACTTCCTCTCCCTGAAGGTGAAGCTCTCAACTGATTTCAAGAGGCTTACAAATGTGTTTCTGATAGGCAGCCTCAACCGTGAAGAAAGGCAAAATCTGGAAGTGGAGGTCACCCGATGAACAGCCTGTCCAGATATTCCGGTGCCTTTATTCTGCTGATAATGCTGCAGCTGCTAATATTCAGCAATATAGAGTTTAGCGGGTATGTCAACCCCTATATCTATGTGATGTTTATACTTATACTGCCTTTTTCCATTCCCTCATGGTTCCTTCTTATACTGTCCTTCTTAACAGGACTGGTGGTTGATATGTTTTCGGGGACCCTGGGAGTTCATACCTTTGCCACGGTGATGGCCGGCTTCGTGAGACCCTGGATTCTGACACTCAACATCACATCGGAGATCACTGACCCTGACATGTCACCCTCATTATTCCGAAACGGATTTAGATGGTTTCTCTTTTACACTGTGACGGTTGTTTTTGTGCACCACCTCACTCTCTTTTTTGTGGAGATATTCACCGTCAGCAATTTTTTCCATACCCTGCTGAGAGTCTTGCTGAGCACTGCGGTGACAACCTTCTTCATCATGCTTTTTGATTTTATAAGGCCGCGAAGATGAGGGATCAGCCATGAAAGACCGGTTTGCCAGCAGGAAATATATCATCGTGGGACTTATACTGATCAGTGCCCTGATTTTAATAATCCGGCTGTTCCACATTCAGATCGTTGATAAGACATACCGCGTCTCTGCTGCCAACAATGCACTCAGGCCGGTGACACAGTATCCGGCCCGTGGACTAATATATGACCGTAACGGGGAGCTGATGGTCTATAATCAGGCGGCATATGACCTGCTGGTCATACCCGTACAGACCAGCGCATTTGATACAGCCAGGTTCAATGAGATACTGGGCATTACCATGGAGGATTTCAGGGAGCGGATGAGGGTCGCAAAGGCATACTCGCGCCGTACTCCTTCGGTGTTTCTGAAGATGATCTCCTCGGAGAGCTATGCGGTGCTGCAGGAGGAACTATACAGGTTTCCGGGTTTTTACGTGCAGGCCAGAACACTGAGAAAGTATACCCGTCCGGTAGCTGCCCACCTTCTCGGATACGTTGGTGAGGTTGACAACAGGCTCATTGCGCGCGACAGTTATTACAGGTCAGGCGACTACATTGGCGTCAGCGGTATTGAAAAGTCTTACGAGGAGAAACTGCGGGGATCAAAGGGGGTAAACATTTTCCTGGTTGACGTCCACAATAACATCAAAGGATCATACGCTGACGGAAGGTATGATACCATGGCCGTTCCGGGTACAAACCTGTGGTCTACCGTGGACCTCAGCCTCCAGGAGTACGGTGAGAAGCTGATGCTCAACAAAACCGGATCAATTGTAGCCATAGAGCCTGCCACAGGGGAGATACTCTCACTTGTCTCTTCACCCTCATATGACCCCTCCCTGCTCGTTGGCAGGGTCCGTTCCTCCAACTTTGCCAGGCTGCAGGCTGACACTGTCAAGCCTCTGTTTGACAGGGCCCTGATGGCTTCTTATCCTCCGGGCTCCACATTCAAGATCATGAACGGCCTCATCGGGCTTCAGGAGGAGGTGATACGCCCCACCTCTCTCTTCAGCTGCAACTACGGTTATCATGCGGGCTCCCTCACCGTGGGGTGTCATGCGCACCGCTCGCCACTTAATCTTCCCGATGCAGTAGCACAGTCATGCAATTCTTGGTTTTGCAACGCCTTCAGGAGCATACTCGAAAACAGTGAATATGCGTCTGTGCAGGAGGCCTATGACAGGTGGAGGGAATACCTGGTGGCCTTCGGATTCGGTAACAAACTGGGGATTGACCTGCCCAATGAGCTGCCAGGCTTTGTGCCTGCCCGTTCTTATTACGACAGATACTATGGCAAAGACCGCTGGAAGGCGCTGACGGTCATCTCTCTGGCGATAGGGCAGGGGGAGATTGGGGCGACACCGCTGCAGATGGCAAATATGGCTGCCGTCATAGCCAACAGGGGTTCATTTTATATTCCGCATGTGATCAAAAAGATAGGTGATGAGGGTACTCCTTCGCCCCTCTTTACGCAGAGATATACCACCGGCATCTCACCTGAGAACTTTGAGCCGGTGATAGAGGGGATGGAGGGAGCTGTCAACGGAGGAGAGGGTTCGACGGCACGTGGTGCCAGGCTCGACAGCATTATTATCTGTGGTAAGACCGGCACGGCACAAAACCCGCATGGCAAGGACCATTCGATTTTCGTGGCCTTTGCTCCCAGGGACAACCCGCAGATAGCCATAGCCGTATATGTTGAGAATGCAGGCTTTGGCTCCACCTTCGCTGCACCGATAGCCAGCCTGATGATAGAGAAATACCTGACGGGCAGGATCAAGAGAAAGTATCTTGAAGATTATGTACTGAGAGTTGTGATAACACCGGATGCAAAAGAGGAATAACATACTTGGAAGGCTTGACTGGGTCACGGTGATCCTGTGGATGGTGATGATGGTCATGGGATGGCTGAACATATATGCTGCCGTATATAATGAGCAGCATACAAGCATATTCGACCTGTCACAGCGGTACGGCAAACAGCTGGTGTTTATTATCGCTGCACTGGTGCTGGCAGTGTTGATAATGGTCACTGACAACAAACTCTATTTCTTCTTTGCATGGTTCTTTTACGGCATCATGATCTTCCTGCTTCTGCTGGTCCTGGTACTGGGGAAGGAGATAAACGGTGCCAGGGCATGGTTTGAGATCGGATCCTTCAGCATCCAGCCCTCCGAGTTCGCCAAATTTGCCACCGGCCTGGCCCTGGCCTCATTCCTCAACAGCCGGCGGCAGTCGTCGGGACTGGATGTCATGGCACCCGCAACAGCCATAATCATGGTGCCGATGATACTGATAGCCCTGCAGCCAGACATGGGCTCGGTTATCACCTATTTTGCCTTCTTCATTGTCCTTTACCGTGAAGGGATGAGCATCTATGTCTTTATCTCGGCTATCCTGGCCGTAGCCCTCTTCCTGCTTACTCTCATGCTGGGCAACGTGCCTGTGGCCGCAGGACTGATAGTGCTGGCGATCCTGGTTATGCTCTTCACTTCAGGCTGGTCCCTCACACTGCGCGCCCTGGGTATTCTCGTGCCTGCTGCCGGTATAGCCTTTCTCGTGGGACATTACCTGCTTGGACTGGAGACCTCCGGTATAATAGTTATTGCGATCTTACTGGCAGGGACAGGCTATGCCTGGTATATCTACAGGCTTAAACTGAAGATGCCTGCCATCATTTATGCATTTCTACTCGGGGGAATACTTTATCTCTTCACGGTGGACTATGCCTTTAACCAGATACTCAAGCCTCACCAGCAGACCAGGATAAATATCATGCTGGGCATGGAGGAGGATCCCTTCGGGGAGGGTTACAACCTTAACCAGTCGCTTATCTCGATAGGGTCGGGAGGATTCTCCGGCAAGGGTTACCTGAACGGCACACAGACCAAGTTCAAGTTTGTGCCTGAACAGAGCACTGACTTTATCTTCTGCACCGTCGGGGAGGAGTGGGGCTTCATCGGGTCCGTGATAGTGACAGGACTCTTTGTGTGGCTTCTGATAAGACTGCTGGTGCTGGCAGAGAGGCAACGTACAACCTTTGTTCGTGCCTACGGCTACGGTGTCCTGGCCCTGTTCCTTGTACACTTTTTCATAAATATTGGGATGACCATAGGCGTCATGCCGGTGATAGGTATACCACTACCCTTCTTCAGCTATGGCGGTAGTTCGCTATGGGGATTCACCATTCTGCTCTTTGTCTTCCTCAGGCTTGACGCCGGAAGGACCGAGTACCTCGGATGATCAGAAAGGCAGTCGCATACCGGGGGAGAGGACTATCCCGAACTCCGACTCAACATAATTCACAAGCTGCGGGAAGAACTCCATAAAGTCTTCACCGATGGAGTAATAGTTTTTCTTCCAGATCCGCATCGCCCACCGTGTCTCTTTGGGCAATGAGGTCATAGTACTCAGTGTCTTCAGTACTCTCCTGATGCCCCTGGTAGTCTGATAGGTCTCAAGCCAGTTGTCAATGATGAAGAAGGGCATCTTCTCACGTACCGTCTCGGGAAGGATCTCGAAGTTGTTGACCATGGCCCTGTAAAAATTATAGGTCACACTCTCCAGCGGACGACGCGAAAAGAGATCCCACTCTTTGGTCAGGTAGTGATCATACAGGATGTCAGTTATCACACCTGCATATTTCCTGTACCTTCCGGTGAAGGGAAGCTTGCTGCGATGCACCACGGGATGCCTGTCTGTGAAGGCATCGATGTGACGGTGAATGATAATGCCCTTTCGAATGCCCTCGGGATACTTCAGATAGTCACGCCCCTTAACGTAATCGCCGATGTAGTTCCCAATGATAATATCATCCGAGTCGCCTGAGAGATATATGTGGGCAAGGACATTCATCCGTAAAGCATTACTGCAAAGATTCTGCCAATAATCTGAGGTTTAAAATATTAACCATCATATTATTCAACAATATAACCTAAATTATTAACTTGCATATTTTCAAAATATTATGAGCAGCTAAAAGAAAGGATTAAACTGACTTATATCACTTCAAAATTCAGTTACAAATTATAAATTTGCCGGATACCGATGCCCTTAATGAGAGATATTATTAAAAAAAATCAATAAAAAACAAGGAGGTTATATGTTAAAGAGGAATGTGATCATCATCGGAGCGGCGGGAAGGGATTTCCACAACTTCAACACCTATTTCCGCGACAATGAGCTATACAATGTCGTGGCATTTACTGCTGCACAGATACCTGATATCGACGGCAGGAAATACCCGGCTGAGCTGGCCGGAAAGCTTTATCCTGACGGCATTCCCATTCATTCCGAGAGCGAACTGCCTCAGCTTATCACTCAGATGAAGGTTGATGACTGTGTCTTTTCATACAGCGATGTGACCTATCATAAGGTGATGGCTACCAGTGCCATTGTGAACGAGGCGGGAGCCAACTTCATACTGCTGGGATGGAAGGAAACCATGGTCAAGAGCACCAAGCCCGTCATCGCCGTGGGAGCCGTGCGCACAGGCTGCGGCAAGAGCCAGACATCACGCAGGGTTGTTGAGCTGCTCATGGCAAAAGGACTTAAGGTGGTAGCCATACGGCACCCGATGCCTTACGGTAACCTGGTTGAACAGAAGGTGCAGCGTTTTGCTGCCGTCTCAGACCTTGCGAAGCACAAGTGCACCGTGGAGGAGATGGAGGAGTATGAACCTCATGTCATCAGAGGCAATGTCATCTATGCCGGTGTCGATTATGAAGCTATACTGCGTGCCGCCGAGATTGATCCGGCAGGCTGTGACGTGATACTGTGGGATGGTGGTAACAACGACTTCCCCTTTTATAATCCCGACCTTATGATCACCGTCACCGATCCTCACCGTGCCGGCCACGAGCTGACATACTACCCCGGAGAGGTGACACTGCGCATGGCCGATGTGGTGGTCATAAACAAGATGGACAGCGCCGGTCCGGAAGATATACAGACAGTCCGCGAGAGCATAGCAAAGGTGGCGCCCAGGGCAATCGTGGTTGACGGCGCCTCACCCATCAGGGTCGATGACCCGTCAGTGATCAGGGGCAAGAGGGTGCTCGTCGTTGAAGACGGCCCGACACTCACCCACGGAGAGATGAAGATCGGTGCAGGCGTGGTGGCAGCTCACAAATATGGTGCTGCCGAGCTGGTTGATCCCAGACCCTTCACTGTTGGCAAGATGACCGAGACCTTTGAAAAATACCCGGAGATAGGAACCCTTCTGCCGGCCATGGGTTACGGCGATGAGCAGCTGAAAGACCTGGAGACCACCATCAATAACACTGACTGTGACGGAGTTGTTATAGGTACTCCCATAGACCTTAACCGCATCATAAATATCAAGCGCCCCAACACCAGGGTATGGTATGACCTGCAGGAGATAGGCAGCCCCAACCTGGAGGAGGTGATTGACGAGTTTGTGAAGAAGCATAAGCTGGCCTGACGGTACGTGGCCAGAGAGGTTTGAACAGACCCTCACTGTCTGCACCGGCAAAGCCGGCATCATAGAGATACCCCGGCACCTTGTTCAGGATACTGATCTGTTTATCCGTGATCAGGGGATAGTGTCTTACCCTGTAGGTATAATCTCCAATATACTCAAGGTCTTCTTCTGTCGTCTCCCAGAAGCGGTTGTCAAATCGCGAGAGGTCCATCGGTCGCGAATAGCTCCTGAGGGTTTTCTCTGATTTCAGATTGTAATACAGATCGAAGTATGACATCGCCAGCTCGCGTACAGAGCGGTAGACAGGCTCACGAAACCGCAGGACCGTAGTATTTGATTTTGCTATGGCGCCCCAGCATTTTCCCTCACGGAACAGAGCTATGATATGATCATCGTCATTGACTGCTCCAAGGTCGACTATCAGTGGCGGATATCCCAGCCTGCGCAAGGCTGCGGCCGCAAACAGGCCGCCGTCCATGCAGTGCGCCATCCGTTCCTTCAGAACCTGCAGGGGAGAGAGAGTCCGTCCGGTGGTGTTATAAGGAACTGAATCAAGAAACTCCTGGATCATGACAGGTGACTTCAGGGGCTTAAGATGCCTGGTAAGTTCAGCCTCTTTTATTCTGTTTATTTCTTCCGGGGGTGGTGTGGTCATCACTTGTCAGAATTTGCACAAAGGTAATAATTGAGAAGCAGCAGGCAACTGGCAACTGTCATTGGCCCGGCGCTTCTGCCTTCAGGAGCTTCAGCGGAGCCGGATCTGTGGATCAGGGATCCGGATATCTTCTTCAGGTATGACGGTCTGGCTCTGCCTTCAGGTAATGGATTACCTGCTCCTATTGTCAGTTGCCCTGTCAATTCCTATCTTTAAGCCTGAAATAAAGATAATGACCAATGAAACAGACGATCTCACTCAGTATTAACGCCATCAGCTCATTTGTCGATATTGATGAGCTTAACAAACTCAAAGACAGTGCTGTTGAACAGCTTCGAATCCTTCGTGAAGGCAAAGGTCCCGGAAGTGAGTTTACTGGGTGGCTCCGTCTCCCTGATGAGATCCTGTCACAGACTGATGATATCAGGTCCTGTGCGGCACGTCTCCGTGCCCAGGCCCCGGTGACCGTCGTTGTAGGAATAGGAGGTTCATACCTTGGTTCCAAGGCCCTTATAGAGGCGCTGACAGATCCTTTTGGCCATGAGGAGCACAGGGTTCTCTTCGCAGGGCAGACGCTGAGTGAGGATTACCATGCGGCACTGCTGCGGTATCTTGATACCACGCTATACAATATAGTGGTCATCTCAAAGAGCGGCACCACAACTGAGCCTGCCATCGCCTTTCGTATCCTGCGTGACCACTTGAAGAAAAAGACCGGCGAAATGGGCATGAGACCGCACATTGTGGCGATAACTGATGCACGGCGCGGGGCACTGCATCAGCTGGCTGCTGGCGAGGGTTACCAGACCTTCGTCATTCCTGATGATGTTGGAGGAAGGTATTCGGTTCTGACACCGGTGGGGTTGCTGCCCCTGGCGCTGGCAGGGTATGACATCGACGCCTTTGCCCGTGGGATGATGGATATGGCCCTTTCGGTGCGGGAGGGTAATGATACCGGATCAAACATTGCCGTATCCTATGCTGCGGCACGCAACATCCTCTACAGAAGAGGCTATACCACCGAGATACTGATCAGTTACGAGCCGTCGCTGGTCTTTCTGGCTGAGTGGTGGAAGCAGCTCTATGGTGAGAGTGAAGGCAAGGAGAGCAAGGGTATCTTCCCTGCATCAGTAAACTTTACCACTGACCTGCACTCCATGGGACAGTATATTCAGCAGGGTGAGCGCAAGCTCTTCGAGACGGTGATTCACGTTGAGAACCCACGCCGGAGCCTGGTGGTGCCGGGCTCCCCGGACGATTCCGACGGCATTGGCTTTATCGCGGGTAAAACACTGACAGAGGTCAATCATAAGGCTGAGGACGGAACACGCATAGCCCACATGGAAGGAGGAGTCCCGGTGATAACAATAGGAGTGCCACGTATTGATGAACAGGGTCTCGGCCAGCTGATGTATTTCTTTGAACTGGCCTGCGCCATCAGCGGTTATCTTCTAGGGGTCAATCCCTTTGATCAGCCAGGTGTTGAATCCTACAAGAAGAATATGTTTGCCCTCCTTGGCAAGCCGGGCTTTGAGGCTGAGAGAGAGCGACTGGAGAAGGCGCTGAAGGTCGGCGGTTAGCGCCGTACGCGCGCATTGCCCTCCCAGATGCTCCACACCTGCTCCTCGTCGGCAGGCTGGGCATAGTCGGTAAGAACAGTGGTAGCCAGTGCGCCGCTGGCCCATCCGAACTCTATCCATCTGGCGGGGTCCCAGCCCCGGAGAATGCCGTAGAGCAGTCCTCCCACAAATCCGTCGCCGCCGCCGATGCGGTCAAGCACTGCTATCTCACGAGGCTCTATCACGTGCCAGTCGTTGCCCTCAAGCATGATGGCGCCCCACTTGTGCAGGTTGGCATTAATCACCTGGCGCAGGGTGGTGGCGAAGACAGAAGCGTGGGGATACGCTTTCTTTACCATCGAGATCATCTCCTTGAATGATTCAATCTTGGAAGCTATATCCTTTCCGCCGGCCTCAGGACCCTCAATACCCAGGCAGAGCTGAAAGTCCTCCTCGTTGCCTACAAGAATATCGGAGACCGATGCTATCTCCCTGAATATGGTCCCCAGTTCATGCTCGCGGCCCTTCCAGAACGATGCCCGGTAGTTGAGGTCGAAGGAGATACGGGTTCCGTATTTTTTTGCAGCTCTTGCAAGCTCAAGGCAGAAGGTGCCGGTCTCAGGCGACAATGCCCCTATCAGGCCGCTCAGATGTACTATCCGGACCCCTTCGGTGCCGAAGATGTGGTCAAGGTTGAAGTCGTTGACGTTCAGCGTCCTTCCGACCTCGCCTGCGCGGTCATTGTGTACCCTCGGCCCGCGCGACCCTGACCCGCTGTCGGCTATATTGAACTGGTGCCTGTAGCCCCAGGGATCGCCCTGATCCACCTCTTTGCCCTCATAGCTCATATGACGGCTGGCAAGGTTGTCTTTTATAAACCGGGCAACGGGACTGTCCTTTACAAAGGTGGTGAGCACTTTCACCGGAAGGCCGAGATATGAGGAAATGCTTGCTACGTTGGTCTCCGCGCTTGTGGCCTGCATATGAAAGGTATCACTGCAGTGAACGGGCTGGCCGCTGAGAGGTGTTATCCTGACACCCATGCTGGTGGGTACCAGGAGAGAATACATCGAATTCTTTTTCAGTTCTATACTCATGGTGCAATCCTTATTGTCCGGTCCGGGACGGTTATTGTTATCTTACATTCCGGATTGTCAGTGTCTGTACCTTATTCCGGCCATGTAAATTTATCCAAAATCCCTTTCTAAACAATAAGGTTTACCGGAAGCTATAGCTCTGTTTTTCGTATTTACTGTTCAGGCAAGATTGGGTGTCTCCAGGCTCAGATTTCTGTGCGCCGCAGCCAGCATAGGCCTGGCCAGTACTCCGTGAGGACAGGCTTTCTCACAGAAACCTTCGCAATGAACGCAAATATCCGCTTTTTTGCCGGGCAGCTCACTATAACTCTGAATGGCCAGTTTTTCCTGTTTTTTTGCCTGGAAATAATAATTGTACCGCAATATTGTGTTTACAGGCAGATGGTGAGGGCATGCGGCTTCGCATATATTGCATCCTATCCTGCAGTGCAATTTGCTATTATTCGACTTGAAAAAGCTTAACATCTCACTGGTCTGAGGTTCAAGTCTGGTTCCGGAGAGCCTGATATATTTCTTTATGTCCTCAAAGTTTTGAAGCAGAGTGCAGATTGTATTGACATTATTGTTTGACAGGATAAACTGAATGGCTCCATCCTTCATCTTCTCAGCTCCTGAGATCCCGTACCTGGCAAAGAAAGCTTCAGCCTGTTCGTTCTGCATCTTAAATTTCTCATAGCCGATCTTATACCTTTCACTGAGCTCACCCCCCTCTTCTTCCTTTTTCTGCTTCATTTCGTTGAAGAGTTCATATATGAGAATGGGAACGGATTTCATGATCATTGTGCCTATGTTATTCTGGCTGCAGGCTTTAAGTACCCGGTCTCCCATCTCAGGCTCAAAGAAGTTGTAAGGCAGCAGTATAACATCAAACCTTCCGTCTTCGACAGCCGTCATCAGCACCTGCTCGAATGTCTCATCAGGATTATCCCACCAACTGTGTCCGTGGCACGATATGCCGGTAAATCTGATTTTCCCTTCCTTCTTTAGTTGATCAACTGCTTTATGGTAATATTTGTTCCTGACCCTTTCAGAGCTCTCCGCACTGTGGAGCATATAGCAATCGATATAGTCTGTCTGAAGTCTCTTCAGGCTGGCATTTGCCCTGTCAATGATATCCTGTACAGATGAGTATTCCTTAACGGAATATGCCAGTTTGGAGACTATGAATAGCTTTTCTCTCTCCAGATCCTTGATGACGTTGCCGATGAGAATCTCATTATTGCCTCTGCCATACATCTCGGAGGTTTCGATCATGTTTACCCCACAGCCCAGGGTTGCCTTCAGTGTGGATTCGCTGAAGGGATATCCTGTTCCGATATCTGAAACCATAAAGTTGGTTCGGCCAAGAGTCCGGTAGGAAGTGATCCTGGGAAATTCTTCTTCAGGTTCCTGTGCTTCTGCTGTGGGGGCCTTTGCCCCGAGAATGCCCGCTCCTATAATGCCTGCAGAAGCGTTCCTGATAAATCTGCGCCGGTTTAGTCCATGATTCTTCATTGCCTCACTGTTGGTTCATAACTGTAAGGTAAAACAACCTGAGACATGAGTCAAGAAAATCTCACATCATGGTGTCATAAATAAGCTTGTCTGTTTGACAGTGGAGTTGGCTGATATTTTAAAAGTACGTGTGCATGCCGCTGAATGTCAGACAGGCTTCTGACCCTCGGGCCTCATCTGCGGAAAGAAGAGCACATCCTGTATTGACTGCTGGTTGGTCATGAACATGGTGAGCCTGTCGATGCCTATGCCCATCCCGGAGGTGGGTGGCATGCCGTATTCAAGTGCCCGCACGAAGTCCATATCTATGAACATGGCCTCATCATCGCCCTTCTGCGAGAGGCGCATCTGCTCCTGGAACCTCTCGAGCTGATCTATGGGGTCATTGAGCTCGGAGTAGGCGTTGGCCACCTCCCTGCCGTTGACCATCAGCTCAAACCGTTCTGTAAGTCCTTCCCTGCTGCGGTGCTTCTTTGTCAGGGGAGAGGTCTCCTGCGGATAGTCGATGATGAAGGTGGGCTGGATGAAGTGATGTTCACACTTCTCCCCGAAGATAAGATCTATGAGTTTGCCGGCGCCCATTGAAGGTGAGTGGCCGATGCCGAGCCTGTCACATTCGCTGCGGAGGTCATCCTCGGTCATGCCTGTGATGTCGATGCCGGCATACTCCTTAATGGCATCGGTCATCGATATCCGCCGGTAGGGCCCGGCATATTCAATAAGTTTGTCTCCGAGAGGAACCTTTGTGGTGCCGTGGAGGTCCATGGCCACTTTTGACATTATCTCCTCGGTGAACTCCATCATCCAGTTGTAGTCTTTGTATGCAACGTAGATCTCCAGCACGGTGAACTCCGGGTTGTGCATACGGTCCATACCTTCGTTGCGGAAGTCTTTGGCAAACTCATAGACGCCGTCATAACCTCCCACGATCAGTTTCTTGAGGTAGAGCTCATCGGCGATACGGAGATAGAGCGGTATGTCAAGGGCATTGTGATGCGTCACGAATGGCCTTGCTGCTGCACCACCGGGGATGGCCTGCAATATCGGGGTCTCCACCTCGAGGTAGCCGCGTGAGTCGAACAGCTCGCGCATAGACTTTATTACCTGTGTGCGCTTGCGAAATACCTCCCGTACCTCGGGGTTGATGATCAGGTCGACATACCGCTGGCGGTAACGCATCTCAGGGTCGGTGACGGCATCATACATTACACCGTCCTTCTCCTTGACAATGGGCAGGGGGCGAAGCGACTTGCTCAGCAGTGTCAGCTCCTTAACGTGAACGGTTATCTCACCCATCTGTGTCCGGAACGCAAATCCCCTGACACCTATAATATCACCTATATCGAGCAGCTTCTTGAAGAGAGTGTTGTAGAGTGTCTTATCCTCTCCGGGACAGAGGTCATCACGACGGACATATATCTGGATGCGGCCCGATGAGTCCATCAGCTCAGCGAAAGAGGCGTTGCCCATGATGCGGCGGCTCATGATACGTCCCGCCAGGCATACATCCGGGAAGCTCTCCTCGGTGTCACTGAAACCGGCCACTATCTCGGCGGCGGTGCTGTTTACCGGGTACATTGCAGCCGGATATGGATCTATGCCAAGCTTGCGGATCTCTTCAAGTGATTGCCTGCGAACCTGTTCCTGCTCGCTGAGATGGGTGTCTGTCATGTTTTTAAATTTGTGCAAAGGTAGCACTTGATAGGCAATAGAGGGCTGAGCGTGAAGAAAAAATCCGGTGGATTTTTTTAGCGAAGAGCCAGGTTGAAGGGGAGGGGCTCAGTCCAGTCTTCAGTCGGTAGCCCTCAGTCGGCAGTCATATCAGGCAATAGGCAGTAGAGGGGCGAGTGTTAATAAATGACCCGGTGGGTCATTTTAGCGAGCAGCCAGCCTGCAGGGGAGGCCTGTTCTCAATAGTCAGTAGTGGTGATGATCCGTCAGCCATGCAGCCGAATCGACCGGCTGGGATCACCGTCGCGGATCCATTGACTGGATCAGATTGCGGAACAGTACCTGCATTTTTTGTGTCACCGGCCCAGGCTTGCCTTCACCTATGACCTGGTCGCCGATCTTCAGCACCGGGACAATCTCTCCCGTGGTGTTGCACAGGAACGATTCATGCATATATGCCAGCATATCCTCAGCCACAGCCTCCTCGATGAGCGGTATGTCATTCCTGGCAGCCAGGGAGACGATGTTGTTCCGCGTAATGCCGGACAGAATCTTTTCGGACTCCGGATGAGTATATAGTGTATCGTTTTTAACGAAAAATATATTTGAGTGGGCACCCTCAGTGACCAGGCCTTCCCGGACGAAGCAGACCTCGGCACAACCGTTGTCATGTGCTTCCTGGTAGGCCATCACGTTGGCCAGCAGGGCTGTCGACTTGATATCACAGCGGTTCCACCTTGGGTCAGGCGTCAGCCAGAGGGAGGTTCCCCGCTCGCAGAGCAGCGTGTTGATGGCGTGTCTCCTGGCAAAGCCGTAGGCTGTGGGTAGGACGGGAGGGTCAGGGAAAGCATGGTTGCGCGGTGCCACCCCCCGCGTGACCTGGAGGTATACTATGGCGCAGTCGCCCCCAAGACCGTTGCGCTGAATAAGTTCCTCAGAGATCTCCTCTATCCGGCCTGCATCTCCCCAGTTGATCTTTGTCTCTTTCAGGCTGCGCCGGAGCCGCCCGGCATGAGCAGGAAGGTCGAAGAAATACCCGCCGTACCACCTGGTTACTTCATAGACGCTGTCGCCGAAGAGAAATCCCCGGTCATCAGGGTTAATCACCGCCTCACTGCGGGGTACGAACTTTCCGTTCAAATAAACTGTATCCATCTGTTCTTCAGAATTTGAGTTTTGCCAATTCATTCAGCTGTTTCTCTGTCAGGCCTTCGGGCTCATATCCCGCAGAGCGGCAGATAAACCATATTGAGGCGGACTTCGCCAGGATATCGATAATGTCGAAGGTCTCCACCGGACTTCTGCCGGTGGCAAAGAGGCCGTGTTTCTCCCACAATGCTGCACTGTGATCTTCAAGCACCTTTACTGTCGCCTCGCCGATAGCCCTTGTTCCGGGCAGTGTATAGGGAACAAATCCTACGCCGTCGGGGACAAATATCTTCGTCTCCGGATGCATGCCCAGTAGAATGCTGTTTAGCTTTTGTCCGTCACAAAATTCCCGGATATGTGTCAGGGCTATAAGCTCCGTGACATGAGTATGTATCACCACCCTGTGGTCAGGTCTTTTCAGGATTAGCATCTCATGTATGCACAGGTGTGCCTGCATCTCGCTGGTAGGCCGCAGTGCTGTCTCCCCGGGGGGTGAGAGTATCTGGTAACCTGTGCCGTCATCGCTGATCCTGATAAGAAGCAAGGTCTCCAGGGGCCTGGCGGCTACATCGCGCATCCTGGTATTTGTTGCTGTAACAAGAAAGCACAATCCTGCCAGTGTCTCACATCTCCCTGGCAGTGGAAGCAGCGCTGAATGCTCCCCGGGCAATGATGGCAGCTCCTCTGCTGCCAGCCTGACAGAGATGTTGCCGGCATTTCTCTCAGCCCATCCCCGTTGCCACAGCCAGCCGGCTACGGTACTGACATCGCCCGTGATATTTTTCATGAAAAGACTCAACTCCTGATCCATTGCAGTTGCTGCTGATTTAATCCTTCAAAGATACACATTCATTGTATCGTGATGGCAAAAATTTCCCCCCGGCCTTTCCTTTTATTATGTACCTTTGCGTATTATTTCACTTCAGGGGACAAGGGTATGACAGGTGAGAGGAGACTGCCATCATGGCTTAAGATG
>CAZFIF010000011.1:0-34065 GCA_964519065.1 uncultured Rikenella sp. | reverse complement strand
GCAGTCAGCAGCCGGCAATCGGCAGTCAGCAGTAAGCAGTCGGCAATAGTGTAGGTTGCAGGCAATCAGTTAGTTCCTGACTGCCGACTGTGGACTGTAGACTGTAGACTGAACCTCAGTCGTATGTCTGGTATGCTGGACGCGGGGAGAGATACTTCTCCAGAATCATGTGGATCTTGTCAGGAAAGACCGGCTTGAGATTGTACTCTGTGCATCCGGCTATGTAAGCCTCATTCCTGGTCTGCTCGGAATAGTATGCGGTGATGAGTATAACCGGTGCAGATTTGTTTACCTGCCGGAAGGACCTGGTGCATTCAATGCCGTTGACCAGCGGAACGAGAAAATCCATGAACACGAGATCAAAATTTTCACTGCCGGAGGTAACTGCATCGACAAACTCTCTTCCGTTACGGTAAACGGAGATGACAGCGCCGGAATCCTTTAACAGTGTTTCGTAATATTTCAGTGATGCGGCATCGTCCTCAACGATCGCAATCCGTTTGCCAGTAATATCAAGCATCTTTTATAATTGAACCCGGGGTTAATGTTCCGAACTCATCACAAAAATATCCGGCGGGGGTTAACAAGGTTAAACAATTTTGCTCCAAATGTCAACTTTAGGAACAACTTATTAACAACAACTTTTAAACAAAGGATGAGTGGGGTGTTAACGTTCAGATAATGAACAGCGGGGCCCTCTTAGTAGCATACCCACCTGATGGTAATGTTGCCGTAGGTGGTCTCCGGATTGGCCTTCACGGCGAAGAGTTCGTCTCCGCAAAGTTCTGTCTCATCACCATAATCTATGGGGTTGCCGTTGTCATATGTGACCTGGTGACAGACCTGGCAGTTGTCACCCAGCATCTCACATGATGTAAAGAGACTTGCCGTCAGAAGGAGGGAAATGATATATGCAGCTGTTTTTTTCATCAAGGCATATTTATTTTTTTCAATAGAATGGAACTTGCATGAAAATTAATAATGAACCCTCTTTTTGGGTTCCTGCTCATGCAGGTTTCATACTCTCATCATCTAACGGCAAAATTAAACAAATAGTGTAATTATGTATCGTGCAGCATTTTTTATAAATTAGTGTCATTATTCTGAATAACACATAAACATTAAACCTTTGCATCATGGAAGAGAACACCGTCTCACAACCGCAGGTAACCGTAGAGGAGAACCGGATGAAGAAACATGTCAACGTTGCTGCCATACTACAGATAGTATTCGGGTCACTGAACGCCATCATTGCTCTGGCCATAGCTTTTGCTTTTGGCTTTGTGGATCAGTTCGTTGACGATCCTACCGCCATAAAGGTCCTGGGTCTTGTCGGCACCCCGCTGATTGTCCTGTTCCTGATGATCGGAGGTGCCATGATAGCCGGAGGCATAGGGCTGCTCTCATGCAAGCCCTGGGCGAGGGTCCTTACCCTTGTCGTGGCTGCCCTGGGACTTCTTAACATTCCTATCGGGACACTCAAGGGAGTATATATCATCTGGGCTCTGGTGCAGACCGAAACGGTCTC
Organism: uncultured Rikenella sp.; assembly: GCA_964519065.1. Classification (GTDB taxonomy): domain Bacteria; phylum Bacteroidota; class Bacteroidia; order Bacteroidales; family VadinHA17; genus SR-FBR-E99. Next base: position 32,537 of record CAZFIF010000011.1, on the reverse strand, counting down.
ACTCTTCGAAAAGGGCTGCCCGAAGTCGCCTGTGACACAATAATTGCAGGCCCGTCCTTGCTGCCCGAAGTCGCCTGTGACACAATAACTGCAGGCCCGTCAGTACTGCCCTCAAAATGATTATTTTTGTCGTTGGTAACCATCAATATTATGGCTGACGACAGGAAGATCATTTTTTCGATGCACAGGGTTGGCAAGAGCTACCCTCCTCATAAACAGGTACTCAAAGATATATCGCTCTCCTTTTTCCTGGGTGCCAAGATTGGCATCATAGGCCTCAACGGATCGGGCAAATCGACACTGCTCAGGATCATCGCAGGCATTGAAAAGGAGTACCAGGGCGAGGTGGTATTCTCCGCCGGATACAGTGTGGGACATTTGTCACAGGACCCCCTGATGGATGAGAGCCGTACCGTGAGGGAGATCGTCGAAGAGGGTGCTGCCGGAACCGTGGCGGTGCTGAAGGAGTACGAGGAGATAAACAGCCGTTTTGAAGATCCGAAGGTATATGAGAATCCTGCCGCGATGGATAAGCTTATTGCCAGGCAGGCTGAGCTGCAGGAACAGATAGAGGCGCTCGACGGGTGGAACCTCGACCACCGTCTGGAACGGGCCATGGACGCCCTCAACTGTCCTGACCCCGCCACACCCGTAAACATACTCTCCGGCGGTGAGCGCCGCCGCGTGGCCCTGTGCCGGCTGCTGCTGCTGGAGCCTGACGTCCTCCTCCTTGACGAGCCTACCAACCACCTCGATGCCGAGAGTGTACAGTGGCTGGAGACACACCTGAAACAGTATGCCGGCACGGTGATATGTATCACCCACGACAGGTATTTCCTGGACAATGTGGCAGGATGGATCCTGGAACTCGACCGCGGTGAGGGGATACCCTGGAAGGGCAACTACAGCTCATGGCTTGAACAGAAGGCCGGCAGGCTCGAGCTGGAGGAGAAGGGCAACGTGAAGCGTCGCAAGACCCTCGAGCGAGAGCTGGAATGGGTGCGCATGTCACCCAAAGCACGCCGTGCCAAATCCAAAGCCAGGCTCAGCGCCTACGAGAACCTCCTCAACCAGGATGTGAAACAGAAGGAGGAGAAGCTTGAGATCTTCATCCCCAACGGCCCCAGGCTGGGCGACAAGGTGATAAGAGCCATGGGTGTCTCCAAGGCTTTCGGTGATAAGGTTCTTTTCGAGGACCTGGAGTTTGACCTTCCGCCCAACGGCATAGTGGGAGTCATAGGCCCCAACGGGGCCGGCAAGACCACCCTCTTCCGTATGATCATGAAGCAGGAGAAGGTCGACAGCGGCACCTTTGAGGTGGGCGAGACAGTCGCACTGGGATATGTAGATCAGTCGCACGCCGACATCGATCCTGCCAAAAGCGTGTATGCAGTTATATCCGGAGGCGTTGACGAGGTGATAGTGGGCAACAGGCCGGTGAACGCCCGCGCCTATGCCGCGCGATTCAACTTCACCGGCGCCGACCAGGAGAAGAAATGCGGCGTGCTCTCCGGCGGTGAGCGCAACAGGCTTCACCTGGCCCTGACACTCAAAAGCGGAGCCAACGTACTGCTGCTCGACGAGCCGACAAACGACATCGATGTCAATACTTTGCGCGCACTTGAAGAGGGACTGGAAAACTTTGCAGGATGTGCCGTGATCATCTCGCATGACCGCTGGTTCCTTGACCGTGTGGCAACTCACATACTTGCCTTTGAGGGCGACGCCAGGGTAGTGTGGTTCGAGGGCAGTTTTTCGGAGTATGATGAAAACTACCACAGACGTACTGCCGGTACCGGACCTGTAAGGTTCAGGTACAAGAGGCTTTCCTGAATCCTGTCTGGATAATGAAGGGATATTATATAAATCATTTTATTGGTTCTGTTAGTCTAAAAACAGTACTTTCGCTGATTGTCACACAATGACAGGCATTTACCATCCCGTACCGGGGTGAACTTTAATTAAAAACAGCATAACAGATGGCAACACGCAGGCAATTCATCAGGATCTCCGCAATGGGTGCAGGGGCGGTCGTTGCAGGGGCGGCGGGTATCAGGCTCTTTGGTTCAGCTCTCACTGATGGACAGAAGGCTACCCTGGCTGCCCTTACCGGACGTACACCCACTTATTGTGAGGTCTGTTTCTGGAAGTGCGCAGGCTGGGTTTACAAGGATGAAAAAGGGGCCATACAAAAGATTATCGGCAACAGCGAAGATATGAACTGCAACGGCCGGTTCTGTCCCCGCGGCACGGGAGGCGTAGGCATGTACCACGACGAGGACCGACTGCGGACACCTCTTATACGCACCGAGGAACGGGGCAAGCAGAGCTTTCGCGAGGCTACATGGGAGGAGGCCTTTGACTATATAGCTGAAAAGGTCAAAGTGATATCCGCAGAGCATGGTCCTGAGTGCCTCGCACTCTTCACTCACGGCTCTGGCGGCAAATACTTTTCAACGTTGCTGCGCGCCCTGGGGTCGCCGCACGTGGCAGCACCCTCCTATGCACAGTGCCGCGGACCCCGCGAGGTGGCCTTCCAGGCTACCTTCGGAGAGACCATCGAGAGCCCTGAAAGGACAGATATACGTGATACCCGATGCCTGGTGCTGATTGGAAGCCACATAGGTGAGAACATGCACAACGGACAGGTGCAGGAGATGTCAGATGCTATCGATAAGGGGGCAACCATCATCACCGTTGACCCGCGCTACTCGACAGCCGCCGGCAAGTCGAAATACTGGTTGCCGATAAAACCGGCCACCGACCTGGCACTGTTGCTGGCATGGATCAACGTCATCATCACCGAGGAGCTATATGACAAGGCGTATGTTGAGAAATACACCTACGGGTTTGAATACCTGAAGGAGCATGTCAGAAACATGACGCCCGAATGGGCTTATGGGATCACCACCATTGACCCCACCGTCATACGCGAGACAGCGCGTGAGATGGCCAATGCCGCCCCGGCAGTCATCGTTCACCCCGGACGCCATGTGACATGGTACGGTGATGACACCCAGCGGCTGCGTGCCGTGGCCATCCTGAATGCCATCCTGGGCTCATGGGGCCGCAGGGGAGGCTTCTACCGCCCGGAGGTTTTCGAACTGCCAGAGCCCCCTCATCCTGAATACCCGACACCGAAGAGATCATGGCGTACGGAGTTTCCCGACCTCTATAAAATGGCTGACACCGTTCTGGCCAACGGGCTGTGCGATGCCACCATTCCCGATCCCAGCCGTCACTGCCAGTTCCAGGGATGGATCGTCAACGGCACCAACCTGATAGAGACATTGCCCAACCAGGCCAACACCATCGCTGCCATTCAGGCTCTGCAGCTCCTGGTGGTTATTGATACCATGCCCATGGAGATAACGGGCTGGGCTGATGTCGTACTGCCAGAATGCACTTACCTGGAGAGGTATGATGACCTGCGTGTGGGACCGCACCGTAAGCCCCAGATTGCCCTCAGGGCCCCGGCGGCAGAGCCGATGCATAACACCAAACCGGCATTCTGGATGGCCAGGGAACTGGCAAAGAGACTGGGAGTGATAGAGTACTTCCCCTTTGAGACTATGGAAGAACAGCTCGACTGGCAGCTGAAACAGGTAGGAAGCAGCCTTGAGGAGATGAAAAAGATAGGTGTCAAAACTTTCGACCGACCCTATGAGGACCTCTATTTTGCCCCCGATGAGGATGTCGAGTTCTATACCGGCACAGGCAAGATAGAGCTCTACTCCCTGGCACTGGAGGAGGCAGGCTATGACCCGCTGCCAAAATACACCAAGCACGAGGAGCCGCCGGAAGGTTACTACCGCCTTAACTACGGTCGTGCCCCGATGCATACCTTCAGCCGCACATCCAACAATCCCAACCTTACCGACCTGATGGAGGAAAACAGCGTGTGGGTCAACCCGCGCGTGGCAAAAGAGTGGGGACTCAGCACCGGGCAGTATGTTCACCTGATGAACCAGGACGGCAAGCGATCGGAGTTCCCGATAAAGGTGAGGGTGACGGAGCGCATACGCTGGGATTCAGTATATATGGTTCACGGCTTCGGCCACGACCAGAAGAAGCTGCGGCGATGTTACGGCAAGGGAGCCAGCGACACCAACCTTATCACAAAGGTCCTTGTTGACCCGATCATGGGCGGAACAGGCATGCGGGGTAACTTCGTGACCTTCATTATTGACCTTAAAGCAGAGGAGGTGGCATCATGAGATACGCAATGGCTGTTGATACCAGGAAGTGTGTGGGCTGCAGCGACTGTGTCGTTGCATGCCAGACAGAGAATAATGTTCCCATAGGCTTCTGCCGCGACTGGGTGGTGGAGGTGATCGACGGCACCTACCCGCAGCTTGAGATAGAGCTGAGGTCTGAGAGGTGCAACCACTGTGACAATGCCCCGTGTGTAAGATGCTGCCCTACAGGCGCAAGTCATATCGTTGAAGGCGGCGTGGTGATGGTAAAACCCACCAAATGCATAGGATGCGGAGCCTGCATCGCCTCATGCCCCTATGACGCACGCTTCCCCCATCCTAAGGGATATGTTGACAAATGCACCTTCTGCATCCACCGCGTGAGGGAGGGGATGAAACCGGCATGCGTGGCAGTATGCCCCACCAAATGCATGTACTTCGGTGATCTTGACGATCCCAACAGTGACGTGAGCGTGGTGCTGAAGAAGCGCAAGTACAAGACACTGATACCCGAAGCCGGGACCAAACCGCAATTGTATTTCCTGATCTGAGCAGACGATGAACGAAGAACTGATTATCAGCGGAAGAGAGAACCTGATGGTTGACCCGCAACTGCATATCTGGCACTGGCCGATACCTCTCTACCTCTTTCTTGGAGGACTGGCGGCAGGAGTGCTCTTCTTTGCCGCACTCTACTATCTGTTGGGCAAGGAGGAGCAGTACCGTACCGCCGTACGCAGGGTGCCCTTCATTGCACCCATAGCCCTGGTGTTAGGACTGGCAGCACTCTTCTATGACCTGAACCATAAAGCCTTTTTCTGGCAGCTCTATACAACCATCAGGATCGAGTCGCCCATGTCGTGGGGAGCCTGGACGCTGCTGGTCATCACCACCGCCTCCTTCATCTGGTGTGCACTGCATATCAGGGAGTTTTTCCCGAAGTGGGACTGGAAATATAAGTGGCTGAAAGATCTGGAGGCCTTCTTCAACAGGTACAAGAAGCCACTGGCATGGGTGATGCTGATATTTGCCATTATCACGGGGGTATACACGGGTATTCTGCTGTCGGCCTTCAATGCCAGGCCGCTATGGAACACCTCGGTGCTCGGTCCCCTCTTCCTGGCATCAGGACTTTCGGCAGGGGCTGCGGCGATAGTGCTTTCGTCAAAAAACAGGGAGGAGAGGCTCCTCTTCACAAAGATAGACCTCATTATCCTCGGCACGGAACTCTTTCTGATAGTACACATGTTTATGGGTTTCCTTGCCAGTACACAGGTGCAGATAGAGGCTGCAGGGCTGTTCCTGGGAGGGCCCTACACGATGGTATTCTGGATCTTCGTGGTGATACTTGGGATAATCATTCCCGGGGTGCTTGACCTTATGGAACTGAGAGGCAGGCATATCCCCGCCCTTATACCCGGAGTGCTTGTCCTCATGGGCAGCTTTGCCTTCCGCTTTGTATTTGTCTTTGCCGGGCAGGTAAGCCGATGGCTATACTGATAAAATAATATAACAATAAGCAATATGAGCAAAAGTAAAACAGAAGAGAGAGGCAGACGGTACCTCAACCCATATGTGGGAGGTGTCCTTCTCGGCCTCGTACTACTTGCCGCCAATTTCGTGTCGGGACGCGGACTGGGAGCCAGCGGCGCCGTGAAGAGCGTGGTGGCAACAACCATAGAAGCGGTTGATAAGGATGCAGTCAATACAATGCCCTTTATGGCCGAATATGCCGAATCGCATAGCGGCAGCCCCATGAAATCATGGCTTGTGTTCCAGATGCTCGGTGTCATTGTGGGAGGGTTCCTGTCAGGCGCCGTCGCGGGCCGACTGAAACTAAAGGTGGAGCATTCGCCAAAGATTACCTCCCGCCGCAGGCTGATATTCGCACTGATGGGAGGAGTGTTCTTCGGCTTCGGCGCTCAGCTGGGGCGTGGATGCACCAGCGGCTCGGCACTGAGTGGAATGGCCGTGCTGTCACTTGGCGGGTTTATTACGATGATGGCCATCTTCGGCACCGCCTTTGCGCTGGCTTATTTCTTCAGAAGAAACTGGATTTAAAAGAGAGGAGGAAACAATGGGACCGTTAGCACCATACGAAATAATATCGGAGAACACCAACTTTCTCCTTGCATTCTTCATCGGAATAGCCTTCGGCTGGGTACTCGAGAGCTCCGGCTTCTCGTCGAGCCGCAAGCTGGCCGGCATCTTCTACGGTTATGATACCGTGGTACTCAAGGTCTTCTTCACCGGAGCCATCACTGCCATGGTCGGGCTGCTCTTCATGAGCCTCTTCGGCTGGGTAGATCTCGACCTTGTGTATGTCAACCCGACATACCTCCCCTCTGCCATCATCGGCGGAGTGATCATGGGTGCCGGTTTTATCATGGGCGGATTCTGTCCCGGCACCAGCTTCTGCGGTGCTGCAATAGGGAAGATAGATGCCATGGTATTCATAGTAGGACTCTTTATCGGCGTCTATGGCTTCGCCTTCACCTATGGATGGTGGGAGAAACTCTACTACGCAAAATACCTGGGCGAACCCAAGGTTAGTGAGATGCTGGGCATGAAGGACGGACTCTTCGGACTGCTGCTCATCATTGCGGCCATCGGCATGTTTGTTGTGGCTGAATGGGCTGAGAAGAAGTTTCCGAGGGAAGAGTACTGAGAGAGAAAGTATTATAGAAAACAAGGGAGAAAAACGTTGTGATCAGGAATGAGCCTTTTACACGATAAACATTATCCGGTAACAGCTGTTAGAGTAAAAGGACAATAAGCATCAGCAACAAACAAAAACAGACAGTCATGAAATCATTAAAATTACTTGCACTTATTATTATCCCTCTGGGGATAATCCTTGCCGCAGTGCCGGCAGACAGTGTCAGGCACTTTCAGCTCACGGCCGATGAGCTCCTCCAGGAAGCTGGCGCCGGCGTACAGTTCATCTCACCCGATGTGGTGGCTGACATGCTCGTTCAGAAAGACCCGTCGCTGCGTCTCATTGACGTGCGCACTCCTGAGGAGTTTGACGACTACAGCATGCCGGGGGCCATTAACGTACCCCTTAGCAACCTGCTGGCTGATGAATACATTGACATACTCCACCAGGATGCCTATGTGAACGTATTCTATTCCAACGGCTCGGTATATGCCAACCAGGCATGGATGATAACCAGGCAGCTGGGCTACGAGAACAATTTTGTGCTGGAGGGGGGACTAAACTACTGGTTCGGTAACATACTATCTCCGGAAGAGCCCTCGCAGACCAGTCCCAATGAGGAATTTGCCCAATACGACTTCCGCAAGAGTGCTGCTGCAGCACTTGGTGGTGGTGGCGTGGTAAGCACAGAGACAGATGTGCCGGCAGTGAAAGCCGTAAAACCACCCGTGACCGCCAGGGCAAAGAAGAAGCCGTCAGGGGGCTGCTGATTTTTTGCGATAACCGAAAAATAATTTACATTTGCGGCTGCAATGGAGCGGCCCTATAGTTCAATGGATAGAACGCGGGTTTCCTAAACCTGAAATCCAGGTTCGATTCCTGGTGGGGCTACATCAGCAACCCTTCAAGTAGTTAAGCTTGAGGGGTTTTTCTTTATCAGGACCTGGCACTGCATCCACTGTCTTCACCTAATATTACTATTTCCACGGCATGGGTTGAGAAGCAGAAAGAGTGTCGAGGTAGCTCATCTCATCAGGGGTGATCTCAAAATCGACATCAATATTCTGCCTTATATATTCGGGATGCGTTGACTTTGGAAGGGGCAGTGCACCTTTTTGCAGTACATAACGGATGGAAAGCTGTGCCACATTCTTGCGGTATTTGTCTGCCATGGCTGCAAGCTCCTTGCTGTTGAGCAGCCTGCCCGTTGCAAGCGGGGAGTAGCCCTCAACCAGGATTCCGTTCCTGCGGCAGAGATCCCTTATCTCATTCTGGGGGTGGCCTATGTGCAGCTTGACCTGGTTGACCATGGGCCTGATGCGGGAGTTCTCAAGTATCGCATCTGTATCCTTCACACTGAAGTTGGATATCCCTATGGAACGGGTTTTGCCACTCTCATAGAACTCCTCCATCGCTTTCCAAACCTCGATATTTTCCTTTGTGAAGTCAGCACCTATCTTATCCCAAGGCCAGGGAGCATGTATCAGGTAAAGGTCAATGTAGTCAAGGCCGATCTTTTTCATCGTGAACTGTATACGCCTGACCGCCTGGTCATAACTCTTTATCTCCGCCGGCAGCTTTGAGGTAACAAAGATCTCACTGCGTTCAATGCCGGAGTCAACTATTGCCTGCCCGACACTGGCCTCGTTGCCGTAGGCCTGTGCTGTGTCAATATGACGGTAGCCTGCCTTAAGCGCCTCTTTTACCGAGTTATAGGCAATGTCACCTGAAGGAATCTGCCATGTGCCGAAACCAATTGCCGGAATTTTGACCCCGTTGGCCAGTGTAAAGAAATCGGTGCTTTTCATACTACTTAGTTTACCATTAAAAGTATTCATTATTCTCTAATAACCCCGGATGCTTCAATTTGTTGATGAGTAGTTACCATTTCTGCTCCCAATAGATTAAATTCACTACCTGTATCAATAACAGTAACTATGCTGAAAGGAATCTCTCCACTCTTATCGCCTCAGCTGCTTGAGGTGATGGCCCGGATGGGTCACGGCGACGAGCTGGTGCTGGCCGACGCACACTTCCCCGGCGAGAGCCTGGGTAAACGTGTTATCAGGGCAGACGGATTGAGTATCGCAGACCTGCTGGAGGCCATTCTGCCGCTCTTCGAGCTCGACCGCTACGTACCCCACCCGCTGATAATGATGGAGCCAGTGGCTGGTGACACCCTCGACCCGCAGGTTGAGATATCATACCAGGGGAGCATCCACCTTACCAATCCTGATCTTTCGCCCATAAAACGCATCGACAGGTATGCCTTCTATGAGAGAGCAAAAAGCGCATTTGCCGTTGTCATGACAGGAGAGACGGCAAAGTATGGTAATATTATTCTGATAAAAGGAGTTACCCCCGTCTGATTAAACAGGTACATTAGCTTTTAAAATAAAGCCTTCAGATAATATATTATACATTTATAGTTACATAGGAGCACTATATTGATTTATAGTATAGGACAATATGCTTAAGTAAAAATCTGTCAGATATGTATAGATTGCTTTCAGCGTTGTTGTTTGTCTGGCTCTCTTCTTTTGCCGTACAGGGGCAGAACAGGGAGAAATCATGGGATGACTCTGTCAGCATCAGCTGGCCATCAGAGTTCAGGATAGCAGAGATCAGATCATCAGCTGACGGTTCAAAGCAGAGAGCCAGGTTTTATTCCTCCCGGACGAAAAAGGGGGCTCCGCTGATAGTCTCCCTCCATACCTGGAGCGGCGACTACAATCAGGAGGATCCATTGGCAGGTGAAATAATAAAGAGGGGATGGAACTATATACACCCTGATTTCAGGGGTCCCGGCAACAGACCTGAAGCCGGCGGATCAGACCTGGTTATATCCGATATCGGGGATGCAATCAACTATGCACTCAGAAATTCAGATGCCAATCCGGATGATGTGCATATTATTGGCGTCTCCGGTGGCGGATATGCAACGCTTGCCGCTTACATGAAGCTCAGATATCCGGTGAGAAGCTTCAACGCCTGGGCTGCTATATCTGACCTGGAGGCCTGGTATGACGAATGCCGGTCCAGGAATCTGAAATATTCCGTCGATCTTGAGAAGATAACAACAGGAGGAACAAGCTTCGACGCAACAGAAGCGCAGCGCAGATCGCCGCTCCGGATGAATTATCCCGTGAAATATAGAGCGGGATCTTTTCTTAATATTTATGCGGGCATCAATGACGGGTATAACGGTTCTGTACCAATAACCCATTCAATAGAGTTTTTTAACACTATTGCAAAGATAAAATATCCCGGAGAGAAGAGCCTGGTGGTTCCGGACAGCATTATCATAAGGCTCCTTGGCCGGAGGGTTGACCCGCAGGGAGATTACCAAAGGAGACTTGCCGGCAGAAATGTATATCTTTCATCTGCTGCACCGGATCTAAGCCTTACAATATTTGAGGGTGGACATGAGATGCTGGTCCCAGAGGCACTATCACTGATTCCCGTGGGTGACAACAGGTCTGCCGGAGTGGTTGCGAATCCCGATACCAATGTGATTCTCCCCCCGGCATGGGCCTTCGGGTTGCTGTATGGCGGCTATACAGACCAGGAGGGCACGGTTGAGCGAATAAAAGCGATACAGGAGCATGATTATCCCATCGATGCATACTGGATTGATTCATGGTTCTGGAGCTATGCTGATTCCGGGGCCGGGCCGGGAGGCTATCTCAATTTTGTTGGTGACACGGTCGCCTATCCTGACAGAAGGTCAATGTGGTCATGGATGGAGCAAAACAATATCAAGGGAGGATTCTGGATTTGGGACTGTATACAGGAGACCGGCAATGAGACGGTATTCAGGGATTTTCTTGACAGGGGATTCTTCTCCGGCGTATACCTTAACAAAAATCCATGGCACAACAAGGGATCCACCACGGCGATGTTCAGTGATGACCAGGATCATCCAGGCACATTGTGCGGCAACATCGACTTTGATAATCCTCTGGCTGTGAGATATTTCAAGAATAAACTTAAACCTTTTTTTGAGGAGGGGGCCGATTTCATTAAACTGGATCGTACTGACAAGATAAGTGTCTGCAGATCAATGCATGAACTGACATCAACTGAAGGAAAGGAGAGCATGAGACGTGGACTCATCCTTTCACACAGCGGCGGCACCGGCAGCGAAGAATACAAGCGTTACCCGCTTAAGTGGACTGATGATACACGCTCAGACTGGAGTGTCACCTCGCCACTGGTACGGTTTGATCCATGGGTGCCTTCGGTAGCGCTCAAGGAGAATATAGCCATGTATACTGACCCCTCTTCATCTGCCAGCCGCATCCCCTTCCTTACCAACGACCTCGGCGGATTCGACATGGGCAAGGTCGACCAGCCGGAAGTGGAGCTCTACATCAGGTGGATGCAGTTCTCTATGTTCTGCCCCGTGACGGAGGTATTCTGCCAGCCGGAGAACCCCACCTCCAACCTGGCATGGAAATACTCACCTCTTGCCGACACTCTCTACCGTAACTATTCCCACATGCGGATGAAGCTCTTCCCATATCTCTACTCATATGCACATCTGTCGCGCCTGAGAGGGGTAAATATGGTGCGCTCCATCCCCGGCGAGCTCTATATGTATATGCTTGGCAATGAGTTGCTTGTGGCTCCTGTATATGAACGGGGAAGGAGGGAATCGCTGCTTCATCTTCCTCGCGGTAACTGGATAAACTATTGGACCGGAGAGGTTTATGAGGGGGAAATGGAACATCTGGTAGCTGCTCCCCTGGAGCAGATACCACTATTTGTCCGCCAGGGTTCGGTGATACCTGAAAGATGCTATGCCCATTCAGTGGAAGGGGGTACAAACGATACGCTCACTCTGCATGTCTATCCGGGAGCTGACGGCTCATTTACCCTTATCGAAGATGACGGCAGAAGTAATGATTATCTCAATGGTTCTTATGCCACTACCATGATAACGCTTGAAGATGAGGGCAACGGCTTTGTTATGACGATTGAAGGTTCAGAGGGGAGCTACAGGGGCATGAATGACCATCGTTACTGGTTGCTGAAGATCCATTCCGGGAAGCAGCATCATGCGATAAAAGTCAATGGAAAATCGTTGCGTCATCATTTTGACAGCGAACAGTCAGTGACGTCAGCCGACCTGGGTAGACATTCGAAAGATAAAAAGGTAGTTATCAGAGTCACCATATAATCACTTTCCCCTTCCTATAGTGCTTGTGGCTCATATTCCAGAACTTTCCTCCGCAATCTGCTCAATTGGGAAATGCCAGATCAGATTTCTGCGGCGCTGTCCCTTCCTGCTATCTATATCATCTGCCGTGAAGAGAATGATGCCGTTAGGTGGAGTGTTCTTACCTGTCACTCTTTCATTTTAATGAATGCAGGAAGCGAATATGGCATAAAAGGTAATGACTTAAAGAGGTCTCATAATATTAAAATCCTTATTTTTATTTTTTTTGGTGGACTTTTCATACTGTCAATAGCGATGTTAGTTTTAAAATAAAACCAATAAAATGATGAAAGAACTCAGATCTCTGTTCAGCTTTGCCCTTGCTCTCTTACTGATACTATCTATTGGGACCGATGAGGCTGAAGCTCAGAGGCTTAAGGCAGGTCCTCAGGACCTCTCCTTCTTTTCATCAGTGGATGACACTGACCAGCCGTATGCTGTCTATATTCCTGACAAATTCGATGAGTCAAGGCCATATCCTCTAGTGGTCTTTCTTCACGGGGCATGGTCGAATCACCGTCTAGGGCTGAGGCGCCTTTTTGGTGTAGGCAACAGTCAGGGGTACGATTTCATCAAACCGGGCAATGTGTCCTATGAAAATGATGTAGAGGCAACCAGGTACTGGCCGCCTTTCAGGCCTGTTGATTACATCGCGGCCGCGCCTTATGCCCGTGGGACGGCCGGCTACCAGGGCATCCCAGAGCAGGACGTGTACGAGATGATTGATGATCTTAAGTCGCGATTCCTGATAGATGAAGACCGCATTTATCTCACCGGCCTCTCCATGGGAGGCGGGGGTACCCTATGGCTTGGCCTTACACGTCCTGATAGGTGGGCAGCGATAGCCCCGGTATGCCCGGCACCACCGGAAGGAACCACAGAGCTTGCCGGAAACGCCTCTAACCTGCCGGTGCATCTCTTCGTGGGTGACAAGGATTTCCTCTATCCTGTGGCATCCGAGTGGAAGGCAAAGCTTGAGACAACAGCTCAAAGGCTTGATTATGTTGAATACCCCGGCGTGGGTCACAACAGCTGGGAGTGGGCATACAAGGAGGGATTTATCTTTGAGTGGTTCTCACAGTTCAAAAGAGATCTATACCCTGAGCGGGTTAAGTTCAGCTCCATGTGGTTCAGATACAACAGGGCCTACTGGGTAAAATTCGATGATCTTGTTCCGGGTGAGATGGCATCTATTGATGCCAGATTTACCGCTAACAACCGGATCGAAGTGCAGACAAGTGGCCTGGGGGCTTTTACCCTTAATCTTGAGGGCCACCCCATGTTTGATGCTGCAAGAAAAATATCCCTTACTGTTGATGGCCGGTCATTCACAGTGAAGAGTGCAGATGCTGTCTCTTTCACAAAAACAAGCAGTGGATGGGCAAACAGGAAGTTCACCCCCGGGCTTACCGCCAAGCAGCCTGGTGGTGAGGGCCCCGTCACCGCAGCGGTGGCAGGCAGCCATGTATATGTCTATGGCACCGGTGGCAACCCGTCACGTGAAGAACAGGATGCCCGCAGGGCGCAGGCAGCTGCTGCAGCCGACTGGAAAGGCCGTGGCGGAAGGATAATGGTTTTTCCGCGGGTCATCTCTGACCAACAGGTAAGGCAGAGCGATTATGTCACCTCCAACCTCATCCTCTTTGGTACCAGGGAGACAAATGCCATCATAGAAAAATTTGCCGACAAGCTTCCCATGCACCTCGATGCAACGGCTCATGATTACGGACTGCTCTATATCTACCCGATGAACAGGCATTACCTGCTCGTCAGCTCCGGCCTTCCATGGTGGACCCCGCCAAAACAGACCACCGGACAGCAAGGGCTGACCTTCATGGGATCGGAGATAGAGATGCTGAAGCAATTCGGCGATTTCATCCTGTTCCGTGAGAGTCCGGATAATGTCATCAGCCAGGGGATCTTTGACAACGACTGGAAACTTGCTGATTCTGATGTCGCTGCATTGCAGTCTTCAGGAGTAATAAGCCTGCGATAGGATTTGGAAAAAACAAATTCAGGCAAATTCCATTTGACCAACAAGAAAAGCAAACAATAAACATATAAAACCTGCATGTGCAATAAATTACAGTAATTATTTATATATATCATACAAGTCCCATTATACCAATAAAATATATTTAAACAATCAAATGAAAACAAGAGTAGTAATGTCACTTTTAATTCTGACAGCCCTCATCGCAGGATGCCGCAGGGATAAGCTTTCGGAAGCTACCGTCAAACTTGATGATGGCATTGTTCAGGGCACCATTGAGGAGGGCATAGCCGTCTTCAGGGGTATCCCTTTTGCCGCCCCTCCGGTGGGCGGGCTGCGCTGGAAGGCGCCCCAGCCTGTTGAGCCGTGGGAAGGGGTTTTTATGGCAGACAAATATGCCCCTGCTCCGGTGCAGGTAAAAACATCGTGGATGGGTGACATAGAGATGTCGGAGGAGTGCCTCTGCCTGAATGTATGGACCCCGGCAAAATCTACACGGGAGAAGCTCCCTGTAATGGTGTGGATCTACGGCGGAGGCTTCTCCAATGGCGCCACATCTTCACCCCTGTACAGCGGTGACAATATTGCAAAAAACGGCGTTATCATGGTCAGTGTCGCATACCGCGTCGGCGCCCTTGGATTCCTTGCCCACCCGGAGCTGTCAGCTGAATCAGAAAACGGTGTCTCGGGCAATTATGGACTGCTGGACCAGATTGCGGGGCTGAAGTGGGTACAGGAGAATATAGAAGCCTTTGGGGGTGATCCGGGGAAAGTGACAATCTTCGGAGAGTCTGCCGGAGCCATTTCAGTAAGCATACTCTGTGCCTCACCCCTGGCAAAGGGACTCTTCACAGGCGCCATCAGCCAGAGCGGCGGTTCATTCGGACCGGTGAGCGACAGCAGGGGCATGGGAGAATATATGTCCACGCTGAAGGGAGCGGAACAGCAGGGAATGGAGTTTGCGGAGAGAATGGGTGCACAGGACCTTAAGGCACTCAGGACGGTACCATATGACAGATGGCTCGAAGACCCGCTGTCGCAGATGGGGGGTTTCTGGCCCAATGTTGACGGCTATGTTATTGCAGGAGACCAGTACAAACTCTATCAGGATGGCAATTACAATGATGTGAACGTTATTATAGGCACCAACTCGGATGAGGGGTCATTGTTTGTTCAGCCGATGGAGCCGCAGCAGTATGCCGATCTTATTAAGGCACGCTTTGGTCCGCTGGCGGAGAGGGCGCTGGAGCTATACCCGGGAGGTGACCAGCTCGAGGTCTATCACTCGCTGTCAGACATTTTCCGTGAGACTGCCTTCGCCTGGCCCTCATATGCCTGGGCACGGCTGCAGACTAAGACGGGCAGCTCGAGAGTCTACACCTATTACTTTGACCAGTTCAGGCCGGAACCCCTCTTCCCCGATGGCCCGGTAGCACGGGGCGCCGCTCATGCCTCGGAGATGGCGTACGTATTCGGACACCTGGGCCTGAACCCCAATATGCAGGCCACGGAAGAAGAGCTGGCCCTGTCAGACCTCATGATTAAGTACTGGACCAACTTCGCCAGGAGGGGCGACCCCAACGGTGAGGGCATGCCGGAATGGCCACTGTTCAGTGAGGATAAGGAGACAGTACTCTATCTCAGTGGTTCCGAACCGGAGACAATAGCAGTACCAAACCTTGAAAAACTGGATTTTATGGATGAATATTTCTGGTGGCTGCGTCAAAAATAGCTATTATTGCGCCGGAACATTGAACCATGAAGAACATTACAAGCGTAGTCTTTGATATCGGGGGTGTACTGATCGACTGGAACCCCAGGCACCTGTTCAGAAAAGTGTTTGAGAGCGAGGAGGAGATGGAGTGGTTTCTTTCCAATATCTGTACATATGATTGGAATGTCCAGCAGGACGGCGGCAAACTCTTCAGCGTGGCCACCGTCGAGCTACAGGCAAAATACCCCGAGTACAGTGACAAAATTGCCCTCTATTACGGCCGTTGGGAGGAGATGCTCGGCGGGGAGATCACAGGGACTGTCAGGATCTTCAATGAGCTTAAAACGGCCGGAATGCCCCTCTATGCCCTTTCCAACTGGTCACATGAGGCCTTCCCGGTGGCCTATGAACGGTATGATTTCATGAAAGAGTTCGACGGTCTTGTAGTCTCTGGTTATGAGAAGCTGTTAAAACCTGATCATGCTATCTATCGGGTGCTGATGGAGAGATATGGTGTCAATCCCGTGGAGTCGGTCTATATTGATGACAATAAGCCAAACGCAGATGCTGCCGGCGAGCTGGGTTTCCACTCCATCCATTTTCAATCACCCGACCAGCTGCGGACGGAACTTACACGTCTGGGCCTGAAGGTGTAGAGACCTCAGAACCAGGTTTATAAATACAAATATATGGACAAGCCATTATTAACTGAACCCACTGTGCCTCCTTCCCCGGAGGTTCTTAGGAATGCATTGGGTGGGAGTTTCCCGGTGTATGAGAAGATGCTGGCGGCCGTTACCGGGGCCCCGTACAGTCTGGTGCCGGAATGGAGGTACTATAATGACGGTAAGGCCTGGCTCTGCAAGGTAGTCTTTAAAAAGAAGACAGTATTCTGGTTATCAGTATGGGATGGCCTCTTCAAGACGGCATTTTACTTTTCGGAAAGACACATCCGGGGGATCCATGAGCTGGAGATAGATGACCACATCAGGCAGAGGCTGAAAAACACTGAACCGATTGGCAAGTTGTACCCGGTGGTTCTTGTCATTGAAACAGAAGGGCAACTTTCAGATCTGCTGAAGATCATAGAATACAAAAAGGGATTGAAATGAGCCTGGGCTATTGATCGTGTGAACCAAAAAATACTCATCTGTAAATTTGTCCGCCCCGCTCAAACCTGTAACTTCCTGACCCCAGCTTCACCACCATGAATCCATCTTCGCGGCCGGCGATCTTTATCTCCTTCACCTGAGTCATCGGCCGGCCTCCTTCGAGAATGGAATCCTGATCATCAGCGGGGATATAAACTGTTGCGGTTGTATTGGCAGGAATCTCAACATCAAGCGTCAGTTTTCCATCCTCAATTCTCCATTCACTGCTCAGTTTTCCGTAGTAGGTGTCAAGAGATGCCGAGACATGGGTGAACCCTCCGCCTATGTGAGGCCTTATTATGCTGTGTTTATACCCAGGGGCCTCTTCCCGTGTGTCAAGTCCTGCCATCACACGGTACATCCAGTCGCCTATGGCGCCGTAGGCATAGTGGTTAAAGGAGTTCATGCGGGGATTCTGAAAGGTGCCGTCAGGCTTCTGCCCGTCCCATCTCTCCCAGATTGTGGTAGCCCCCATCGTAACGGGATATAACCAGGAGGGGTATTGTTTTCGCAGCAGAAGCTCAAATGCCAGTTCGGTATGTCCGAAGCGTGACAGTACATGACACAGATAAGGGGTGCCGAGGAAACCTGTTGTCAGGTGTCCGTAGCTTTTAATGTTTGCCACAAGCCGGTCTGCTGCCTGCTTTCTCAGCGTCTCAGGCAGCATGTCGAAGTTAAGCGCCAGGACATATGCGGTCTGTGTCCCCGATACCAGGCGGCCGTTCGGAGTCACATATTCTCTCATGAATGCCTCTTTTATCCGTTCGAGCAGCTTACTGTAAAAGGCGGCATCTTCTGTCATCTCCAGTACTTTTGCGGCATTGATCAGCAGCTGCACGGAGTGAGCATAGAAGCATTGCGCTATGAGGTACTTGTCAGTCACTGCAGCCATTCCACTGTTGTCATCGTCAGGCCGGTAAAAGAGCCAGTCGCCGTAATGGAAGCCCGAGTTCCAGAGATCTTCCAATGCCGTGCTCCGTATACTCTCAACATAAGATTTCATTGATACGTACTGCTGTTCCAGCAGCTGCCTGTCGCCATAGACGAGGTACATATTCCATGGAGCTATTGTGGCCACATCGGACCACCCGGTGCTGTTTACCGATCTTTGTCCCAGAACATTGGGAACAACGTGCGGCACCTTGCCTTCAACCTGGTCTGCCTCCACATCCTTCAGCCATTTGGCAAAAAAGCTGTTTACATTCATGTTGAAGGCTGCGGTACGGGAGAAGGCCTGCGCATCTCCTGTCCATCCCAGCCTCTCGTCGCGCTGGGGACAGTCTGTGGGTACATCCAGGAAGTTGCCTTTTTGTCCCCATTGAATGTTTTGCTGCAACCGGTTTATCAGGCTGTCTGATGTCATGAATGAGCCTGTGGGCTTCATCGCGGAATAGAGCGCAACAGCGTTGAAATCTTCAGGCCTGAGCTTGCCGGGATAGCCTTCGACCTTCAGGTACCTGAACCCGTGCCATGTGAAACGAGGCTCAAAAAACTCCTCTCCCTGGCCCTTGAGGACATAGATGTCCCGGGCTTTTGCCGAACGCAGGTTGGTGATATAGAAATTTCCTTCCCGGTCGAGGACCTCGGCGTGTGACAGTATGACACTGTCGCCGGCATTGCCGGTCACTTTCATCCGGACCCATCCAACGAGATTCTGGCCAAAGTCAATTACCTGATCACCCCCCGGTGTCTGCAGGATCTTAACGGGAGCGAAGGTTTCGTGCTTTTTCACCAGCTCATTCTGTGTGCCAATCAATAGGTTCATGTCATGCACGGCAGTTTTCACCCCATCCCAGGAGCCATCATCGTACCCCGGAAGTGTCCATCCCTTCTTCTCAAGCCTGGCATCATATATTTCCCCGTGATAGATCTCCGAGTATCTTACAGCCCCGGTTGACGATTTCCATGAGCCGTCAGTGATTATACTTTCGATTGCGCCGTCTGAATAGGTGATATCAATCTGGCACAGGAGGGCAATATCCCTGCCGTAAAAGTTTATACTGTTCCTGAATCCGATATTTCCCCGGTACCATCCGCTGCCAAGCATCACCCCTATGGCATTCGCCCCGCTTTTGAGCAGTCCTGTCACATCATATGCCTGGTACTGCAGACGCGTCCCGTAGGAGGTCCACCCGGGAGTGAGAAAGGCATCTCCGATGCGTTTTCCGTTAAGCTCTGCCTCGTACAATCCGTGTGCGGTAATATATGCGGTAGCCCTGGCAATATTTCCTTTAAGGGTGAACTCCTTTCTCATCAGCGGACTGGGTCTCATGACCGTATCTTCCGCATATCCCGGTTCAATCCACTTTGCTTTCCACCCGGAACCGTCCAGGAACCCGGTCTGGAATTTTGCAGGCTGGCTCCACGCTGACCGTTTCCCGCTGTTATCCCACACCCGGACCTGCCAGTTGTAGTATGTCCCTGATTTCAGAGGCTCTCCGGCATAGGAGACATGGACCGACTGATCCGAACTTACCTTACCGGTGTTCCAGACGGGATTGGTGCCGTCGGACACCCTGAGTTCATATGCAGTCTGTGTGACATTCCTTTTGTCTGTCAGAAGCTGCCACGAGAACCGCGGACTGGTACAATCCATGCCAATCGGATCAGTCATGTTTTCAGTGAGCAGCCCGGTTATTACAACCTGCGCCGGCATCACCAGGCAGAGCGTAAACAACGCCAGGGAGAGGGTAAGCTTCTTTTTCATATATCAGTCATTATCAATTATTGCCTTCAGTCCGAGATACACTGGCGGCAGGCCGGTGACAAAGGCGCTTTCGTAAATGGCCATAGCCGCGCCGAGGGCAGTGGAATTTTCAACCTGACTGGCATAGACCCTCTTGTCAGACAGACGGGCAGCCAGGATGCGCACAAAGGTGTCATTCCGGGCAAAGCCGCCCGTAACATATACTATCTCTGTCTTATCGTCGGCGGGGATGATAAGCCTGAACGATTCCATGCAGACGTCTGTCAGGTCACATACCATCTGGTGGTAGGCATCGGCATAAGTTAAAAAGTGAGAGAGATCGGCCTTTTCATCGACATAGCCCGGAGGAATCCCGTGGCGGAAGAAAATGCGGCCATGCCTGCTGGCAAGCAGCTTGCGAATCTTCTTGCTCTTGATCTTGATAGTTTTGTAAAGCTCGCCGGTTACCCCGAAGTGATCATCGAGCCTTGCCACATTCATATCATGGATGTGTCCGAGAAAAAGACGGGCAGATTTAACCTGCTGCCTGTTGATGCCCAGGTTGCATATTGTGTCATTACGGAGTTGTTCAGCCGTCAGTGGCTCGGTATTGAAGGGATTCATGATGATGCACCATGTGCCTGTGGAGACCAGGATGAAAGGTTTGTCCGAACTTTTGAGATAGGGTATCAGTGAGGCAGAGCTGTCATGGAGACCGATGCCCGTTTTGATCGTAATGCCTTCGATGGCAACATCATAGACATCGGATGGTGATACCGGCTTAGGGAGCTCTATGTTTTCAGCTTTCAGCCAGGGATGGTACTGCATGCTTTCGAAATCCCACATTGCCGTATGGCTTCCAACGGATGTGTAATCTGACACTTTGCGGCCCGTGAAGACGTAACTAAGGTACTGAGGCAGGTGCAGTGTTGTCCTTATCCGGGAGAAGAGTGCAGGTTTCATTTTTTTAAGCCACAACAGCTGGAGACCCGGGTTCAGCATGCCGAGAGCCGGTGATGCAGTGACCCTGGTAAACTCCTCAATGCCTCCCCATGATTCATAGAAGCCGTCAGTCACGCCCTCAGGCATGGGTTTGAGATAATTGTAAAGAGGGGTGACCGTATTGCCACGGTCATCGAGATGCATCAGGCTTGCCCCATAGGAAGTGAAGTTCAATGCCCTCACCAGGTAATCGCCCGATCTGATAACATCCGGCAGGCGCGACTTCATCCATGAGATAATCCCTTCTATGTCATCACTCTCAAAGCCATCGTCATCATGAATCTCTGCAAACGTCTTTTCCTCATTATGTACAATATTGAGCCCTGTATCAAAAAGAAGGAACTTCTTGTTGGTCTTCCCCACGTCGAAAACGGCAATCACATCCATTATGAGTCAGTTATTGATCAGACACGTTTGCTCAGCACTTCTTTTTCATATTGCTGAATATCAGCAATATAATCCTCAGCAACAGGTACGTTGCCCGTAAGGCAGTAGTAGTCATATACAGCTCCCAGAGGTTTTGTCTTCATCACCTCCATCAGGGCCAGGCGTTCGAAGTTTTTCCCTGCATCCTCATAGGTTCTTAGTGTCTCCGCCGGTTCAAGCAATGCATAAAGGAATGCCAGCTGTGCCGCGCGGGTCCCGATCACATAGGCGCCTATGCGGTTCAGGCTTGCATCGAAGTAATCCAGTCCCACATGGACTCGTTCAAGTGCATTGCAGCGAACGACCTCATGGGCGATGAGCTGTATCTCATCGTTGAAGATGACAACATGGTCACTGTCCCACCTTACGCCCCGGGTCATATGAAGCATCAGTTCATCAACATAAAGCAGCAGGGATGAGATCTTGTCACCAACCTGTTCGGTCGGGTGGTAGTGTCCGTTATCAAGAGTGATCAGCTTGTTGTTCTTAATCGCGTAGCCCATGTAGAACTCTGCTGAGCCCACCACCATTGATTCCGATCCTATTCCAAAAAGCTTGCTTTCAAGGGAATCCCTGAGATACTCTGCCGGATACTCCACTTTGTAGATCTCGTCAAGCGACTCTTTCAGGATGGCCCGGTGCGCATTGCGGTCAACGGGAATGTCTTTTGAGCCGTCCGGGATCCAGAGGTTGTTGACGCAGGGTGTCCCCAGCTGTCTGCCTATTTCGGCAGCAATGTTCCTGCAGCGTTTCCCGTGTTCGATCCAGAACCTGCGGTGTTTTTCATTCTTGCTTGCCAGGGTGAATCCCTCTTCCGCCCAGGGGTGCGAGAAGAAGGTCGGATTGAAGTCCAGTCCTATTCCTTGCCCCTTTGCCCAGTCTATCCAGCCCTGAAAATGTTCAGGTGCAATGCTGTCACGGTCAACCTTTCTGCCGCCGAATTCGCCATAGATGGCATGCAGGCTCAGTCTCTGCCTGCCGGGCAGCAGGCTCATCACCTTTTCTATATCCTGCTTCATCTGGCTGATGGTGCGTGCTTTTCCAGGATAATTGCCGGTAGCCTGTATTCCGCCGCCCGATAGGGATGCATCGGGTGTCTCGAACCCTCCGACATCATCGGTCTGCCAGCAGTGAAGGCTGATCCATATTTTATCGAGCTTGCGCAGAGCCGCGTCAGTGTCAACGCCAAGGGCTGCGTATTGCTCCCGGGCCTCTTCATAGGCCTGCAGGATTTTCTCTTTTTTCATCTCTTCTGATAGAATTATGACATTACAATTTAATCACAAATGTTGAGAGCACAAGCACCAGGATCCCTGTAACGAGGATAGCCACTGTCTTCCTGTCTGATCCCTTCCACTCTTTCAGTATGATACCCCATATGTTGCTGAAGGCGATATTCATTGACATAAGAATACTCCATGCAAAGGCCACCATTGAGGCAGGGAGCATGCTTTCACCCATTCCCATAAAGAAGAACTGCATATACCAGAGGGTACCGCCTATGGCTGAAAAAGCGATGTTGCTGATCAGCACCGGGAGAGGCACGGAAAGATAGTCACTGTAAGTTTTGTTCCTGATATTCAGGAACAGGCACCAGACCAGGTTTGTAAAGAAGCCTCCGAGGGTGACGAACATTATCACCGGATTTTTAGCAAAGAGGGGGTTGGCTCCCATCTCTATGGCTGCCTCCTTGAGAGGCTGCCCGGCAGTGAGGCCGAAGTTAAAGCATGCACTCATAACTCCTGAGAGGATGGCAATGAGAATGCCTTTTTTCAGGGCGAAATCCCTCACTGAAGCTCTTCGCTCCTGCTCTGACAGGTTCCTGGTCCTCAGGCTTGCGGCATAGCCTATTATAGCTATGCCGGCGATGCTGACGGAAACACCAGCCAGTATCAGGATACCTGACCTGTCTGCCAGGAGGTTCTGCCCGCTGATTACAGGTGGTATGAGTGTGCCTATTGCTGCACAGAGGCCGAGTGCGATGGACTGACCGAGGGCCACCCCAAGGTATCGCATGGTCAGCCCGAAGGTCAGCCCGCCAATACCCCACAGTGCACCGTAGAAGATAGCCCACCATTTTGCGGAGGCCGGAGCCTGGCTTATTATATCCCCGAGGGTACCTGCCGGTACTGTTATCCAGGCAAAAAGCAATGGGACAATGATCCAGGAAAAAAGACCCTGAACAATCCAGTAAGATTCCCATGACCAGCCTTTTACTTTTCTGATGGGTACGTAAAAACTCGCGGCACAGATGCTGCCGATGGCCATAAGAACGATGCTCAGGATGGGGTTCATGGTTTGTCCGGTGGATATGTCCATCAAATATAGCTAATGATTGTCCTGATCACATCATAATATTCGCTAATATTAGCTGCAACTGCCGACTGCCGACTACCTGCTGGTTGTGACACCCGAGTGAAGACTGAACCATTGCCTAACCCTCCCTGCAAACTGGCTCCTTCGCTAAAATGAACCACCGGTTCATTTTTATACGCTCGGCCCTCTATTGCCTAATGCCTATCCTTTTTATAACTTCATACGCTCAAACTAATCAACAATGAACTGGATTGACTTAATCATCCTTGCCATGCTTGCTTACGGGCTGATACAGGGGTTCATCAACGGGCTGATAATAGAGATCGCCGAACTGGCGGCGCTGGTGCTGGGCATCTGGGGTGCCATCCATTTTTCAGACTGGACTGCCGGCAAGCTGTCGGGATGGTTCGACATACAGTCGTCATGGACCGGAATAATTGCCTTTGCCGTCACCTTTATCGCAATAGTAATAGGCGTTTACCTGCTCGGCAAATTGCTCGACACCCTCCTGAAGGCGATGGCACTGGGGTTTGTGGTCAAATCCCTTGGCGCCGTCTTCGGCGTCCTGAAGACCGCCCTGATCCTGAGTGTTGTCTTTGTGTTCCTCAACAGCATCGACGAGAAGAGACATTTTCTGCCCTCAGCCACAATTTCCAGATCATTTCTCTATAATCCGATAGCAGATCTTGTACCTTCAATATTCCCCCTGGTTGAGGGAGGCGATCTCATCGACAGCTTCAACAGGCCAAAAAAGCAGACACCGGGGCTGACCATCTGAGCGGTTTTGATATCTTTGCGACACCTGAATTCACGATTCTGATGATCAATTTTGTTGAAGAGCTGAGATGGAGGGGGATGATACATGACATCATGCCCGGCACGGAGGAGTTTCTGCTCAGGGAGAAGAGCCCGGCTTATGTAGGGTTCGATCCTACAGCCGACTCCCTGCATATAGGACACCTGGTAGGAGTGATGATGCTGAGGCATTTTCAGAATGCCGGCCATATTCCCATTGTTCTTGTAGGAGGCGCCACAGGTATGATCGGTGACCCTTCCGGAAAATCGGAAGAGCGTAACCTGCTGAGCGAGGAGACACTGCGGCATAACCAGGAGTGCCTGAGAAAACAGTTTGAAAAATTCATCGACTTCAACTCCTCGGCCCCTAATGCAGCAGTGATGGTCAACAACTACGACTGGATGAAGGATTACTCGTTCCTGGGCTTCATCAGGGAGATAGGAAAGCACATCACCGTCAATTACATGATGGCCAAGGACTCGGTGAAAAAGAGACTGAATCCGGAAACAGGTCAGGGGATGTCATTCACCGAGTTCTCATACCAGCTGGTTCAGGGCACAGACTACCTCCATCTGTTCAGCAATCACGGCTGCCGCCTGCAGATGGGCGGATCGGACCAGTGGGGCAACATCGTAACAGGCACCGAGCTGATCAGGCGTAAGACTGGCGGCGAGGCTTATGCACTGACATGGCCGCTGATGACCAAGAGTGACGGCCAGAAATTCGGCAAGACCGAAAGCGGCAACGTATGGCTTGACCCTGCCAGAACCACCCCCTATCAGTTTTACCAGTTCTGGCTTAATGTGGCAGATGACGACGCAGAAAAATTCATAAAGATCTTTACAGTTCTCTCGCGGGGCGAGATAGAAGATATTGTCAGGGCTCACCGTGCAGAGCCTCACCAACGCCTCCTGCAGAAACGGCTCGCCGAAGAGGTGACGGTCATGGCACACTCGGCGGAGGAGTACGAGGCTGCCGTCGAGGCTTCACAGATATTGTTCGGCAAAGGCACTACCGAACAGCTGCAGCGCATGGATGAGAACACATTTCTCTCCGTCTTCGAGGGAGTGCCTCTCTTCGATATCGACATGGAGGTGCTGTCGGCAGGGGTAAACATCTCCGATCTATGTGCGGTTCACACAACGATAGCCGAGTCAAAGGGAGAGATCAGGCGACTGATACAGGGCGGGGGTGTCAGCATCAACAGGAGCAGGGTCGATAGTCCCGATATGACTGTCACGGCGGATCACCTGCTGAATAACAGGTACCTCCTCATTCAGAAAGGCAAGAAGAGCTATTACCTGGTAAGAGTGACATAAACAAAGAAAGCTCCATGGAACAGAAAGTAAGGGCCGAGTTCAGGACTGACTCCTTTGACCTTTTGAATTTCATAATACGCCACTTTATGAAATTCCTGGTTGCGGGAGTGGCCGCGGCCGTCATCTCGGCAGCAATATCCTTGATGATCAAGCCTTTGTATGAGTCAACCGTGACCCTATATCCCTCATCCAACATCACCGAGACCCGTACACTGCTGGGGGAGGCTGCATCCAGCAGTGAGCTTTTCGGGGGCGATGACGCAACTGAAAAGCTGATACAGGTTATCAGCAGTGAACAGGTAAGGGATTACCTTCGGGATAAGTATGACCTTGTTGCACATTATGGCATCAAGCCGAAAGAGCGTTATCCGAATACTGTCATTGCAGAAAAGATGGACAGGTATATCCGGAGCTCGAAGACATCATTCGGCTCGGTTGAGATAAGCGTCAGGGACCGCGACCGAGAGCTGGCCTGCATCATGGCAAATGATATAGCTGCCCGCGCTGATACCATCTTTAACAACATGCAGCGCAGCGCAGCAGCCGTGACGGTAGATGAGATAAGCCGCAGCTATGCGGAGCAGGAAGCACTGGTGAGGCAGTACCTGGACTCCCTCACCCTTCTTGAAGGTGCTGCAGCCCTCAAGAGTTACGCCATACTTGAGACAGAGACCGACTATCTGAATCTTATTCGCGGCAGGCATATTGAGGCGCTGGCTCTCAGCCGGCAGACGAAGCCCTACACCCTGGTGGTAGACTCTGCTGTGGTGGCTGAAAAGAAGGCCTTCCCCAGGCGGAGTATCATAGTCATTGTCTCCACGGTATCAGCACTGATACTCATGGCCCTGATCCTCTTCGTGGCAGAAGGGGTGAAGCTGCATCGCGGTGATGACAGGCAGTGAGCTGCTGATATTACTGTTCCCGGCAGCGCTGGCGATTCTGCTGCTGGCGCTCTTCTCCCTTGAGCATCTCCTGCTGTTGACCCTCTTTCTCACCCCGCTGTCGATACAGCTGAGCTACCTGACAGGAAGCACCGGCATTGACCTCTCCATTCCCACAGAACCGGTGCTGGCGTTGCTGCTGATGGTCACTCTCTTCAAGCTGCTGGTCACCCGTGAGTTTCCGCCGGGGCTCCTGCGCCACCCGATGACAATCATTATCGGCCTCTACCTTCTCTGGACGCTTGTCACATCGTTGACCTCCACAATGCCGGGGGTCTCCTTCAAGGCACTGGCTTACCGGCTGTGGTTCACGGCGGGCTTCTATCTGCTGGCAGCACAGCTGGCCTCCGCTGAGAGGTTCAGGCGAAGATTTGTGACAGCCTATTCCGCCGGTCTTGCCATCGTAGTGATATATTTCATCATCAGGGTCCAGGGAGCAGGTTTTATGAACCAGCAGTTCGCACACTCCGCATGCTATCCCTTCTACAGGGATCACACCTCATTCGGAGCCTCCATGGCATTTCTCTTGCCCCCGCTGACGGTCATAACCTTCAGAAAGGGCAACGGCCTTATGACCAAAGTGCTGCTCTTCTCCCTTCTGCTTCTCTTTGTCGCCGGCTTTGTCCTGTCGTACAGCAGGGCAGCATGGGTGAGCCTGATAGCTGCGGCACTACTGGGGATAATACTCTGGATCAGGATGCCCGTCAGGCTGCTCTGGTTCGCCGCCGCAGGATTTATCCTGGCACTGGTACTCAGTGCCGGGTGGATCTGGCAGAGGATGGACAGCACGACCGAGGACTCGTCTGCCGACCTTAGCAAGCATCTGCGGTCAGCAGCCAACATCTCAACCGACCAGTCGAACCTCGAGCGCATCAACAGGTGGAAGTGCGCCCTCAGGATGTTTGCCGTCAAGCCGGCAGGAGGCTGGGGGCCCGGCACCTACCAGTTCAACTATGCTCCGTTCCAGAAGGCATCGGAGAAGACGGCTATAAGTACTGACTTCGGCGATGCAGGCAACGCTCACAGTGAATACCTCGGGGCACTCAGCGAGTCGGGTATTGCCGGTGCGCTGCTTTTCATTATCATCACGGTCATGGCGGTCATCACCGGCATAAGAGTCTGGTACCGGAGGAGCAGGGGCCGGGAAGGACTTTTTGTGCTGGCCCTGCTCACGGGCCTCATCACCTATGCGGTGCACGGCCTCATGAACAGCTTCCTCGACAGCGACAAGATCGCTGCCCTCTGGTGGGGCTTCATTGCCATACTGGTTGCAATGGACCTGGAGACAAAGAGCCGTTTTGAAGTGGCCCAGGGCGAAGATATTACAGCAACTCCATCGCAAGGATAGAGACATCATCAAAGAGTCGCGGGTTTCCGGGGTGGATGTCAAGATCGTCGATCAGGCTCCTGATGTTATCCGATACCGGCAGCCTGTCGCCGAAGTGTTTGATAATCGGGGTTGTTCCAAGATCGATGCCCGCCTCATCTTTCAGCTCCGACAGCCCGTCGGTGTAACAGATGATCTTCGTAGGGTTGCTGAGCGTGACATAGTCTGTCCTCACCCACGGCATCTCATCGAGCATGCCCACTCCCACGCACGACTGTCTCAGCACGGCCGTACGGTGTGTCTTAAGGTCTACGGTCACGGGAGGGTTATGGGCAGCGTTGACATATTCGAGCACCCGCGTCTTCAGGTTATACCTTGCAATGAAGAGGGTGATGAACCTTTCGCCGGCGGAATTGACCACCACCAGTGCATTAAGCTTCCTTATCAGCTCCTCCAGGCTGGCTTCAGCAGTAAAGATAGATCTGAGGCTGGCCTGAAAGTTGGACATCAGGAGGGCAGCCGACATTCCTTTTCCTGAGACGTCAGCTATGCAGAAGCCTATCACATTTTCCGAGAGGGTGAGAAAATCATAATAGTCGCCGCCTACCTCATAGTGAGGGTTGTAGAAGCCCTGCACCCTGATCCGCTCATCAGCCGGCAGCCTGTTATTATCAGGGATAAGCATCGTCTGCATTCGGGCTGCCAGCTCCAGCTCCCTGCGCAGGGCCTCCTGCCTGAGGCTCTCCCTGAAGAGGCGCTGGTTCTCGATGGCGACCACGATGATGCCGGAGATTGTCTGAATGAAATTCAGGTGTTTGATAAGGGGGCTCATCCCCTCGCCCTCCTCGTCGATGTCGCCTATGAGCACATAGGCTGAAGGGATATTGTTGTTGAGCACGGGGATGATAAAATCAACACCTTTGAACGGCTTTTGCGCGACCTCCGTCTGTATCTCCCTGAAGCACAGCAGGTCACGTTCAACGTCGATATTAGTCCGGAGGTTGTCAGGGAAGCCGGAGTTAAGCATCGCTTCCCACTGCTCCCCCTGTTTGTAAAGAAGGATCTTGCCTATGCCAAGGTCATCACGGAGGATCGATTCATACTTCTTCAGCAGATCTGACGTAGGCAGGTTGGCGTTGATGGAGAGAGTAATATCGAGCAGGGCGTCGAGTTTGAATTTCGACATCTTCAACCTGTCCTTCGGAAGCCTCCCCGGGGTCATCACAGCCGTCTCAACCCTTTACGCGTTCGATATATGACCTGTCGCGGGTGTCAACACGAATCTTGTCACCCACATTTACAAACAGCGGAACCATTACAGTAGATCCTGTCTCTATCGTGGCCGGTTTGAGGGTATTGGTCGCTGTGTCACCGCGCAGCCCGGGTTCGGTGTACGTCACCTCCATGACCACGTTGACGGGGAGATCTACCAGCAGAACATTTTCGGTGTCAGCATGAACCACCACTTCTACCGTCTCCCCCTCTTTCAGGAGGTCGCTGTTCTCCAGCATCGTCTCCGGCACGGTTATCTGCTCGAAGGTCTCAAGATGCATCAGGTGATAACCCATGTCATCGCTGTAGAGGTACTGATGTGGTCTGCGTTCGACGCGCGCCACATTGACCTTTACTCCTGAGTTGAAGGTATTGTCAAGCACTTTGCCTGTTGTCACGTTCTTCAGCTTCGTCCGCACGAATGCCGGGCCCTTCCCCGGCTTTACATGCTGAAACTGTACTATGGTATAGAGATCATTGTTGTATTCGATCACCATTCCGTTCCTGAAATCTGCAGTTGTTGCCATAAAAAAATTCTGTAATACCCTTATTTTTCAATAAAATTCAGGGGCGCTCCAAGCCCTTCAAAACTTGTCATATCGACGTGAAATGACCCCACAAAGATATCAAAACGTATCTTAACCGGTAAAAAATTTTCATCGGCGGTAAACCACATAGTCATGTCTTCTTCCGTCTGGAAGACTCTTCCGACCTCGGTGACGGGATGGAACCTGTGGCATTCGATCCGTCCTGATTTCGTTTTAATGATCTCCTTGCCCCAGTATTTCAATATGATAGGATACAACTCATCAGCAAACCAGGTTGTCATCTTGTAGGTCTCTCCGGGGACAGGAGGCTGACCGTTGGCCAGGTGGTATTTTCTGAACCAGTAGAAGCATGAGACTATGTCAAGCAGTCCCTTCGGGGCCGTATGGTTGCCGGTGAGATCACTGAAGACAAGCGTGGAGTCACTCCTTGATCTCTGGTCAAACCCCACCTCATTATATTTCCGGTAACGTCCCTCCTGGATGTTTCTTATTGAGAAGACGGGGAGGTCGCTTTCAGGGTCAATATAGCTCTCGTATGTATCTCTCACCTTGTAGATCACATCGGCCAGTCCTGTTGTCTGCCCGCTGACCCTGGCATGCCATACCGGCTCTCCCCTGTAGAAGGCCTCATTGATTTCAATGGAGGCCTGGCCGCTGCCGACAGGGCCATATCTGATCTGGTATGTCACCCTCTCTCCGGGCATGTAAGGCTGCTTCTGCGCATCAAGCAGTTGTATGCCGGCAATCATGATCAGCACAAGTATGATTATTGTCGTTCTCATTGAGTCTCCTGAATTATTGTGGGAAAATCTTCCCGGGAATCGTTGCAATGAATTCCTTGAGATAATATGGTTCAAAATATGCAACATCCTCAAACTGTTTGTCCTGCAATGCTCTCACAGCCGGTATGTGCAAATATGATGCCGAGAGGTGAAAAGGAACTTCGAATATCGCATTGGGGTGCCTGATGATCTCCCTGCATTTTTCGGCCCCGTTTCCGAAGAAGATTATCTTACCAGCCTCAAGCAGTTCACTGTACGACGTTCCGTCTATGATGTCAGCCGATGTCTCCCTGACAGTTGTGCCGTCGCTCCTGAAGAGTGCATTGTAGACCTCCATGCGTCTTGCATCGATCATCGGACATAGCAGTGTTCCGGAGGAGGATGGCAGAGGGTTGGCAGCCAGGTATCCGTGGCACATAGCCTCCAGGGTGTTGATACCGATGAGTGGTACTCCGGCACCGTAGGCTATTCCCTTGGCTACGGAGACGGCAATCCTGAGTCCTGTATATGAACCCGGGCCCTTGCTCACCGCCACCGCCTCAAGGTCGGCGGCGGTAACCGCGGCCTCTTTGAGAAGAGTGCCGATAATGACTGTCAGCTGTGCAGCATGCGATTCACCTTTCGGAGCCTCACGCAGGCTGATCACCCGCTCTTCATCGCACAGTGCTGCCGAACAGACTTCGGTGGCTGTCTCAATGCAAAGGATCATTACCGGTACGTGTACCTTGTGACGTTACTTTTTCTTGTTGTCAATCTTGAAAAGCTCGTCCTTGTCAACCACCTCGATAAGGGTTGAATCAGCCAGTTTCTTGGAGATGGCGCTGAAGGGCTGTACTATAACCTCTTCGTCCTTTTCCAGTCCGCTGACGATCTCGATGTTAACATTGTCCTGGATGCCTGTCTTCACATCCCGGGCAAGTGCATAGGTTCCGTCAGAGACAAAGACCAGGGTGCGGATCTCGTCGGAGCCGGAGGCCTGCACCGCGGTTGTGTCAGTGCGTGTGGTGACCGCCTGTATAGGCACCGTCACAACATCGCTCTTGGTGCTGGTAAAAATATCTACCGACGCTGACATGCCGGGTCTGAAAGGACTGGGATTGTTCTCGCCGAGGAGGTCGTCATAGGATTCCCTGAGCATCAGTATCCTGACCTCGAAGTTGGTGACCTGGTCAGAAGTGGTACCGAGCGTATTGGCAGAGTTCGCTATCTCGGTCACCACGCCGGCAAAGGCACGGTCCATGTAGGCGTCAACCTCAATCTTTGTACTGTCGCCAAGCTTGACATTTATGATGTCGTTCTCATTGACGTCAACCACAACCTCCATCCTGGTCAGGTCGGCCACCCGCAACACCTCCGTGCCCGTCATCATGTTTGCACCTACCACCCTTTCGCCAAGCTCCACCGAGAGGCTGGAGATGGTCCCCGTCATGGGAGCATAGACGGTGGTCTTCACAAGGTTCTCGTTGGCCTCCTTGAGAGAGGCTTCCGAGCTCTTCACGGAATATTCAGCACTCTCTTTTTCGGCTTTGGCGATCTTATACTGTGACTCTGCCTGTTCGAAGTCGGCCTGGGAGATGGTGTTCTCCTCGTAAAGCTTTTTACTCCTGTTGAATGCCAGCTCCGCCTGTATCAACTGTGCCTCAGCCTGTGCCAGCCTCGCCTTTGTGGAGTTGAGGGTGGCGGCAGCACGTTCACGGGCCGAGATGTAGATCTCCGGCTTGATCTTGAAGAGGAGGGTACCTTTCTGAACAAAATCACCTTCCCTGACGTGCAACTCGACGATCTCGCCGGAGACGTCAGGACTGATTTTCACCTCTGTCTCGGGCTGGATCTTGCCATTGGCAGTGACAGCCTCCACAATATTGTTGACAGCCACCTTCTCCACAGATACCTTCACTGTGGCTTCCTTGCCGAACCACCCCTTCTTCTTTCCTATGGCGGCAAATATTATGAGCACCAGTACTGCTGGTACAAGGATCTTGAGTATTTTGCTGTTTTTCATCCGGGTATTTATTTGTTATTTCATTGGTCGAATGAATCTTACATGAGTAAAATAATCAACTGCTGCTGTAAGTTTCATCACAGTTTTTTTCAGGTTATTGTGCCAGACGGGTAATATGCTCGAGGGTCAGTGGTATGCCACGGTAGAAGTCGAGGACCTTGGTTTTGAAGACAAACTCATATTTTG
>CAZFIF010000010.1:0-35132 GCA_964519065.1 uncultured Rikenella sp. | reverse complement strand
TCAGGGAGTCATATGAGCTGGTGAGGGTCAACTATTATTTTGACTACCGCATACCATGTGAAAGGATCAGGGGGGTGTACAGATCCAAGGACCCGGCCTACAACAGGCTCACTGTCATTGACAAGAACAACGGCGGCAAGGCTGACTCCCTCAATGCAGGAATCAATATCAGCCGCAGTAACCTGATAGTGACCATTGATGCTGACTCCATCATTGAACCTGATTCCATCCTGAAGCTTGTCAAGCCGTTCCTCGAGGAGAAGGAGAAGAAGGTTATCGGTACCGGGGGAGTCATCCGGATAGTCAACTCATGTGACATAGAGCGGGGTCATATACGTCAGATAAACCTTCCGAAGCAATTTCTGCCAAGGTTGCAGGTACTTGACTATACCCGTGCATTCCTGCTGGGACGCATGGCCTGGAGTCATCTTGACGGACTGATGCTCATCTCCGGTGCAATGGGGATGTTTGACCGCGAAACTGTCATCAGGGCCGGAGGGTACAATGTCAAGACTGTGGGAGAGGATATGGAGCTGGTGCTCAGGATGAGACGTTACATGGCTGAACATGATGAAAAGTACGAGGTGACATATATACCCGATCCGCTCTGCTGGACTGAGGTGCCTGCCGACCTCAAGTCGATGCGCAAACAGAGAACACGCTGGACCAGGGGTCTTATTGAGTCGCTCTGGTCACACCGCAAGATGATGTTCAATGCCAATTACGGACGACTCGGTATGCTGGGATATCCCTACTGGCTTCTCTTTGAGTGGGCTGCCCCGCTGATAGCCTTCCTGGGTATCATCTATACTGTCTACCTTGCAATAGCCGGGGCACTGAACCTGCCTTTCTTCCTGCTGCTCTTCCTGTTTGTATACAGCTTTGCCGTCAGCCTGACGACCTGGGCTGTTCTGTTCGAGGAGATAACCTTCCACAAGTACCGCAGGAAGCGGGATGTGCTTCGACTTATCGGAACGGCTATGCTTGAGCCCTTCTTCTACCCGGTACATACCTACTTTGCCGTCAGGGGTAACCTTGAAGCCTTGCGTGGCAAGAAGGGGTGGGGCAAGGCCGAACGAAGCGGCTTCCAGGAGAAGAAGAAACCGGCCAGGAAGGACCGGGTGCCGGCATAAACAGGGATTTGCGATTTGCGATTTGCGATTTGCGATTTGCGATTTGCGATTTGCGATTCTCGATTTACGATTTCATTTTCCAGACCACAAGACCACCAGACCGCAAGACCACAAGACCACCAGACCGCAAGACTGCAAGCCCGCATGACCGCAAGACCACCAGACCGCAAGACTGCAAGACCGCATGACCGCATGACCGCAAGACCTCATGACCTCAGACGGCCGACTGGCTCATCCCGGCCCTAATCCACAAAATCCGGGATATATGCAAAGCCCTCTTCAAGAATATGAAGCGAGGCTTTTTCTCGCTCTGCCGTCGGAGGTACGACAAGCCACTTCGGCCAGCTGTACCTGTTGACGGAATTGATTACCGTACCGTTGAGTGCTACGGAGACGGCTATTCCTTCTGACTCTGTGGTCATGATCTCGAAGTTATAGCCCCCGTCATATGAAACGGCACCGTCATTAACACTCATCTGTGTGGGGTCATGGAAGTGAAGCATGGTCCACGGAAGTCTGATATTAACCTTTCTGCCGCTCCAGGACACCGCG
This sequence comes from uncultured Rikenella sp., assembly GCA_964519065.1. GTDB lineage: Bacteria > Bacteroidota > Bacteroidia > Bacteroidales > VadinHA17 > SR-FBR-E99. The sequence goes on along the minus strand of CAZFIF010000010.1, from coordinate 33,447 downwards.
GCCCGGTTGCCGCTGCTGAATGCCGCTGCATTTTCCACGGGCACCATTCCTATGTCATGGCTGGTAAGCTCAAAGCCGTCGTTGATCCAGCTCATCAAATTCCACGGAGCTCCGTCGGTGACCGTGCTGCGGTATTTCTGCACGTCCGGGTCTGTCAGGTTGAAGCGAACGGTAAGTCCGTTCATATCGTAGGCTTCTGTGACATGATGAAGGGCTGTGTCATCAGCCAGGGTGAAGGTGAGAAGAAACTCTGCCCTGTTCTGCAGGGTTGCTCCTCCGGGGAGGGTGGACTCTCCGGTGTTCCCAAGATAAGTGTCAAAGGCAACCATAAATTCGTCGGCAGTTGTAAGGTCAGCATCGGCGGTGATCTCCAGGTAAAAGAAACTATCGTCATGAGTCGCCCTCACAGAGCTCACCGGTCCCGAAGGCTGATCGATATTGTATGCCGCATATCCCGGAATCTCCTCCTGGTCATAGGCGATGAGCCCGAAGCATTGCTCAGGCGATGTCTCATTGTGCCACAGCTGTCTTGTAGGGATGACCTCCGACCCTGCATCCAGCCCGTAGGCTTCGAGGTAAAGCACGATCCAGGTACGTTTGAACCACTCATCCATCCAGGCGAAGACAAAACCTCCGGCACAGCCTGCGTCGAGCATGTTGTGCATCATGCGCAGGTTCTTTTCTCCCTGCTGTTTTTCCGAGTATCCGCCGTGGTGCATCTCGCTGAACGACTGATGTGCGCTGCCCCAGCTTGATGGCACGCCGTACTCTGCTATCACCAGTGGCATGCCGCTGTAATGATCCTTGAGGGCGGTGAGATAGCCCAGGTAACTGTTGGGCCCCTCGCTGTCACTGTATGTCATGTATGAGGGCTCCTGGCTGACGAAGTTGGGATAATAGGGGTAGGCATGATAGCTGGCAAACAACCCGGGGGAGCCTTCCGTCACGGTGATCTTCGTTATGTCAAACGATGCCGCATCTTCATCGGTGTATATCTCCGTCGGGTGGTCCAGTGGGTCGAGGGTGGGCCAGCTGGAGAAGCTCACGGGCCTGCTGACGGAGTATTTTGACTTCTCGAGGGTGACAACCTCGTCAAGCATCTCCGCAACAAATGCCTCCGTGGCCGTGCCGCCACTGATGCTCAGGTGGGTTCCCGAATATGAGCTGATACCCTGATGGAACTTGTTGGTGGAATCAACCTCCTGGGGTGCCACCTCACGCCCGATGATGTATCCTGCCGTCCAGCGCGACACGCTGGTACGATAGAGACCGTAAGATTTGCCGTAACGAAAGGGTATGTCAGCGTTGCCGTTGATACAGTCTACCACCTCCTCTATCTCCTTTTTAAAGCTGCCGGCACGGTTGACAAGGTCATAGCAGGAGGGGTCCGTGCCGTCTTCTATCTCCTCGAGCCAGATACCCTGGAAGAGCAGCAGCGGTGACTCGGGGTGGCGCTGGTTGTATTCCGCCAGCTTCTCGTAGAAGACGGGAGGATGAAGGGTATAGACCCTCAGTGTGTTGAAGCCGGCCTCAACCATCCGTTCAATCCATGACTCGTACATCTCAGCTGTGATGGCATATGCGATCTCACCGGGGAAGAACCCGGGAGGTGAGGAGCCCAGGTTAATGCCCTTGAGTATCATGGATCTGTAACTGTCATCCATATACCTGGCTATATGGTCACCGCTGACCATGAAGGGCATGGCGCGGGAGTGAGACAGTACAAAGTTGATGACGGTGTCACTGGCAAGCTTGATGTCGGTAAGCCTGACGGGATAATAGCCTGCTGCCTCTGCCTCAGCGATGACCGGAAAACGGTCTGACCCGTCAGGAGAGGATGGATCAGGAGGCATCATCACCGGCTCGAGGTAGGTGCCCCCGGCCGATGAGACGGAGCCGCCTGCCTTTATGAGCCTCCCGCTGCGGGTGCGGCCCCTGAAAGTGAGAGCATATATATAGAGCCCGGAGCTGAGCGGCGCATTATCCTGACTGCAACCGTCCCAGACAATGTTGTAACTGCCCGGCGAGACCCCGGGAAAGGAGACAATACGTACCTTTTGTCCGCTCATATTGTAAATGGTGAGCAGAAGATCACCATGGTTGTTGATAACAAATGGCAGATGAACGCTGTTGTCGAAAGGATTGGGATAAGGGGTGCCGGTACGGAACTCCCCCTCGACCTCGCTGTATGATCCTGATATCCTTACACTGTAGCTGCCGTCACTGCGCGTGACGGTGCGGTATTCAATGGCGTTGAGATAGAATGAGACCCTGGCATTCATTACCATGGAGCCCTTATCGTCTGATACGGTGCCGGTTACAATCACCTCCCCGGCAGAGGCCATCTGTATGAAAAAGGCTGCACAGAGAGCGGCTGTCACCGCCTTCGGACTCAGAGCCCATGGATTTCTCATCATCCCGGTAGTATAATAATTAGTAACAGTTAACCCTGTTGTTGCCCAAATGTAACAAAAAGAGCAAATGAGCTGATTATTATTTTTCCACAACCTCTGTTTCACTTGTCTATTTCACATGAATATTCTAAATTTATGCACTTCTGCTGTTGACAACAATGGAAAAACTCATCTTAAAGAAAACTACCCGGACCCCCGCTGTGAATTTTGATCCTGACCGCGGTATTTTCGAGATAAGGGGAAAGTCAATACCCGAGAATTCAACCGGGTTTTTCGGCCCACTCCTCGAATATGTTGAAAAGTATGCTGCACACCCGGCTGAAAGTACGGTGCTAAATGTGAGATTTGACTTTTTCAATACGAGCTCTTCCAACAGGATCCACTCTCTTTTCAAGAGGTTTGAGAAGATCTACCTTATGAACAGTGATGTTGTTATACGCTGGTTCTGTGAGAACGGCGACGAGAATATGCGGGATGCAGGCAGGGATTTCAAGGCCATGCTGCAGGTGCCGTTTGAGATAGTGGAGGTTGAGGAGCTCTGATTTTTTGCTGATGAGGCTTAACAAGAAATTTTTCCCTATTTTTATTTGCTGAGAATTATTCCGGGATGGCTTTGAATTATATCTGGATCGCCTTTTTTCTGCTGGGTTTCGTCTTTGCCCTCGCACAACTTATCTTCAATGGTGACACCGAAATATTCAACAGGATTGTTGATTCCACCTTTTCAAGTGCCAAGACCGGTTTCGAGATCTCCCTCGGGCTGACCGGGGTGCTCACCCTCTGGATGGGTCTGATGCGGGTGGGGGAGAAGGGAGGAGCCGTGACGCTCCTCTCCAGGGCCATCGGGCCCTTCTTCCGCAAGCTCTTTCCCAAACTGCCGGCCAACAGTCCCGCCAATGGCTCCATGATGCTCAATGTTGCTGCCAACATGCTGGGCCTCGACAATGCAGCCACCCCCATGGGTCTCAAGGCAATGAAGGAGTTGCAGGAGCATAACCCTGATAAGGAGGTGGCATCCGATCCCATGATCATGTTCCTGGTATTGAATGCCTCGGGCCTCTGTCTCATTCCCGTCACAATAATGGTGTACAGGGCACAGCTGGGCGCTGCCAACCCCGCAGATGTCTTCATACCGATACTGATCTCAACCTTCGTGGCTACACTGGCCGGTATGATCAGCGTGGCCATCGCTCAGAAGATTAACCTTCTGAACAGGGTGGTGCTGGCATACCTGGGAGGACTGACAGCCATAATTGTGGGCATAGTATGGTACTTCAGCACCCTGCCGCAGGATAAGATCAATACCATATCAACATTTGCCGCCAACTTTATCCTCTTCGGTATCATCATCGCATTCATCGTGATGGCCATGGTGAAGAAGGTCAATGTCTATGAGTCCTTCATTGAGGGGGCAAAGGACGGTTTTAAAACCGCAATTACAATAATACCCTATCTTGTGGCCATACTGGTGGCCATAGGTGTCTTCAGGGCCTCGGGTGCCATGGATATGCTCGTTGACGGCATCACCGCCGTGGTTGCATGGATGGGCCTCGACACCTCCTTCACGGAAGCTCTTCCCACAGCCCTGATGAAACCGCTTAGCGGCAGCGGCTCACGGGGGATGATGATTGACGCCATGACCATCCACGGTGCCGACTCGTTCGTGGGCCGGCTGGCATGCTGCCTCCAGGGATCAACAGACACGGTCTTCTATGTGCTGGCTGTATACTTCGGCTCGGTAGGAATCAAGAACTCAAGGTATGCGGTGATATGCGGACTGACGGCAGATATTGTCGGTACCATTACAGCCATCTTCATAGCCTACCTCTTCTTCGGGTAGTGCCGGAGAGGCCTTTCGACAGACTTCAGAGTCCGGATCATACCAGTACGCGGGAAGCTACCCCGCACCAGATCTCATGCGTCAGCTCATGCCATTTTTCATTAGGCCCATCACGGGAACCACCGGAGTTACCTCCCGGCACCATTCCCTGGTTACCTCCAGGCAATCTCACGGAGCACCCTGTGGTGCTCCTCACTGAGTGACTCGTAGTTGAACCAGCATATCCCGGCAGCCCCGTTTTCCATGGAGACGGTGACAGCCTCACTGAGCTTCCCGGGAGGCAGTGCCGGCACAAAGAGTCCTGCGAAGAGCGGTGCCCTGCCCTGCAGATCTTCTACACCCCTGGCAACGGAGCTGCCTATCCATGGTATCTCTTCATTGTAGAAGCTGTGATAGATCATCGGGAAGAAAGCATCAAGATTCCATTGGGCCCAATCCTGCCTGCAAATCATCCTCGATATTTCAGGGTAGGGGAAGACGGCGGCGGTGAGCATCTTGCGGGGATAGTCGCCGTGAACCCTCTCCGCCAGCCGGTTAACAAAGCGTGTTACGCTGTCCCAGCGGTACCTGCGCCACTCCTCACTCAGGGTAGGGTCTTCCAGGGTGCGGATGTCAATGCCGCTCTCTGCGAGAAACTTCTCCCTGCAGGTGTCACAGTAGCAGAAGTCGAACTCAGGGTATTCACGGTCCTGTACAAGATTATACTTCTTCCAGAGACCGACGGGCAGTATAACATCGACGTATCTTATGTAGTCGAGGTGCACTCCCCGGAGGCCTTTTATTTCAAGCAGTGACAGCACCTCGTTCTCGACATACCGGTAGACATCCTCCCTGGAAGGACAGACCCACTGGTAATGATCAACATAGGGACGCACATCAAGGCAGGAGTCGCCGTTCCGGCTTACCGTATACCATTCCGGATGTTTCCTGGCCTCATCATCCCAGGCGCGGTTCAGGGTGATGATCCAGGCATGGATATCGATGCCGTGCTTCCGGGCAAGGGGCATTATGCGCCGGTAGGTATCAGCAGGAGCGCGGAGATGAAGCCCGCTTATGTTTGCCTCTTTCAGCCTGCTGAAGATGGTATTCCAGTCATCATCACTCTGATCCCGGGCAGTGAGCCAGGCCCAGTTGCGGGGCAGTCTTCCCTGCTTCCGCGATGATGTACAGGCAGGAAGAGCTGCTATCAATGCCATGCCGGCGGTTGACAGTGCAAGGTTTTTTACAAATTCTCTCTTTTTCACAGATCCTGATAATAGTTATTTCCAATATTACACTATTCCCTGAGTCTCTGCCGCAGTTGCCGGTATTCCGGTACAATGCTTCCCAGAAGCGAATAGTACTCCCTGCCGTGATTGTGGTGCACGAGGTGGCACAGTTCGTGTATGATAACATAGTCTATCAGTTCCGGCTCTCTCTTAATAAGCTCACGGTTAAACCAGACTGTGCCGTTGTTGTGGCAGGTGCCCCACCGTCGCTTCATCTTCCTGACGCTGACCATTCGGGGTTCCGGCAGCAATCTGCTGTGGATGGCAGCAAGTTCCGCGGTGCGCCGGGGGAAAAAAATCTTTGCCTGCTGATGATACCATGCATCAGTCAGTGCCGTGATCCTCTCCCGGGTGGCCTCCCCGGAGAGGGTGAGCAACAGTGTTTCATCCTTATTAAGGGCTTTGTTCCTGCTGCCGGCCATGACCTTCACTGATATTTCCCTTCCCATGAAGGGTATCACGCTGCCGTTGGTTATCAGCTGTGGCTTAACGGCAGGTTTGACATTCCTCAGGACGGCCAGGTGTCTTTCAACCCAGCGGCTCTTCTCTTTTACGAACTGCATCAACAGGGAGACAGGCACATACCAGGGTGCCCTTACCAGGAGCGTACCTCCGGGTCTGACATAGAGGGCCACGGTCCGCCGTGATGACCTGACAATGTCAACAGCGATCTCTTCAGATGCGATTGTGACCGTTCTCTTCTTCATTGAAGGATAAAAGGCTAGTTCTGCCTCTTCCTGTCTTTCTCAAGCCTCCTGGTGGCGTTGGCGACTTTGTATCCGGTGAGGAACCCGGCCTTTGATACCTTGATAAGCTTTTCAAAATCTATAAATTCAAAGTCATCGGTAGGCTTGTGGTAATCAGAGTGCAGGCCGGTGAAAAAGAAGAGCACCGGTATGCCCTTGCGGAAAAATGGGTAATGATCCGATCCCGAGAAGTAATCACCTTTTCCTTCGTCGATCATATGTATTCCGGATTCCTCGCATGACTCCCCGGCCAGTGCTACCAGCTGGTGGCAATCATCGCCGGAGATGACCTTGATGGTGTCAGAACCGGTAATGTCATACCGGCCGTTCGATGATGCGCCGATGTCGGTTTCACGTCTTGATCTCCCGATCATGTCAAAGTTGATGGCAGCAACGGTCTTGTCAAGGGGCCAGAGAGGATTCTCTGCATAGTATGATGATCCGTGCAGGCCCTCCTCCTCACCGGTGGTCCAGAAAAATATCAGACTTCTTGCCGGTTTCTTCTCCAGCGCCGCGAAAGCAGTTGCGATGTTGAGCAGGCCTACGCTGCCGGAGGCGTTGTCATTGGCCCCGTTGTAAATGTTGCCTGCGAAGTCTTTGCCGACATGGTCATAATGGGCGGAGAAGAGCACGGCCTCATCCCTGAGGAGCGGATCGGAACCTTCAATGTAGCCTATAATATTTTTGCTTGTTACCGTGTCCTTGGTTACGTTGATGCGTACGCTGGCTTTAAGATCGGGGATAATGAATGATGCCGGTCTTCCTGTCACCGCTATGCTGTCCTGCAGCTCTCCGAGGGTCAGCCCTGCTCTGGCGAGCATAAGGTCAGCAGTAGCGCTGGTGATGGTATATGCGTTGAGTGCGAAGCTGAATGGCTGTTTCCTGAAGAGCGGTTTAAGCTGGTATGAACCGCCGATGGAGAGCAGGTCAGTGGATATGTTGCAGCCTATGGCCGGGTCGGCCACAAAGAGTACTGCTTTTGCCTTCTGCATCATGATCATGGGCAGCTTACGCGCCTCGGTCATCTCACTGATACCGCTGCCAGGAGCTGGCATGCCACTGCCGTGCAGATCCGGTTTCCTGGTCATTATGATCACAATACGGCCATTGAGACTTATATCTGCAAAGTCGTTGTATTTTTCCTCACTGTTCATGTAACCGTAACCGGCGAAGACCACCTCCCCGCTGACATTTACCGTGTCACCGGGAGCCATCAGAGGCATGGCAGCCATTGTGTGAAGCAGGGTGCCACTGCTGTCACTCAGGGTAATGGTGGATTCTTCAGCAATGGGTGTGATGCGCAGGTACTCCAGTGGCTGGTAGAGGTTGTCACAGCCAGGCAGGGGTTTCAGTCCGGCATCCAGAGCCCCGGAGCTTATCCAGGCGGCTGCGGCATCGTTGCCTTCGCTGCCTGTCCTTCTTCCCTCAAGAGAATCTGAGGAGAGATATCTCATATTCTCTTCCGATAGTTCACGGGTGATCAGATCAAGAGCCTGTTTTTGTGAAAAAGCCGAAACGGCCACCATCAGGGCAGCCAGTACGATCAGAGGTTTAAGTCGCATGGTCAAAAAAAATAGTAATGAACAAAGTTACTAATTTGTTCTGTCAGATTTAAGTTTCAGGAACACAATTTCAGGCGGCATAAAAAATCTTGCGGACATGCCCATGCTGCCAAGCCCGGTTGTAACATACAGATAGGTGTCATCGAACCTGTGAAGCCCTGTCCACCGCTCGTGGATCTCTGCTGCCGGTGACCAGCCTCCTCCCGGAAGGCCGACCTGCAGACCGTGGGTGTGCCCCGAGACTGTCAGGTCAGGCATGCGCCCGGTGACCGATGTGAGGAGCCAGCCAGCAGGGTCATGCAGGAGGAGTATGGTGAAGAGAGAGTCGGGAATGATACCCAGAGCCTTCTCAAAATTTCCGTAACTTATGTCGAGGCGGTGACCGCTCGTGACAACCCCTGCAATGGCAACCGCCGTGCCGTTATGATCGATTATCACTGCCGTGTCCCTCAACAGGGTATACCCCGATGCTTCTATCTTCTTCTTCAGCATCTCACTACAGGCTGCACCGTAATCCTGGTCGTAATCAGGATAATATGTACCGTCGTCATGGTTGCCCTCCACGGCAAAGGCCCCTGAGAGAGCGCGTGCCTTGCGGAGGATGGTGTCACTCTCCCCGTACTCCTGCCAGCTGTAGGTGATGAAATCACCGGTGTTGAGCAGCAGGTCGGGCTCCGCGGCGGTGACGGAGTTCATTGCCCTCTCAAGCTTGCCATAGTTGCCGTGCCACGATGAGAGGTGCAGGTCGGAGACAAGGGCGATCTTCATGCCGTCAAGAGCCGGGTTAAGGCCGGGAATCGCTATCTCTGTCCTGACAGTCTTTATGTTTAGCCTCTGACGGAAATGGGCATCTGCAACAAGAAGCGTCATCAGCAGGAAGATTGAAGTGAGTACCGGCCCCCTCCACTTCACCTTACGCTTCATGATGAGTGAGGCCAGTCCGGCCACAACCATCGTCAGAAGAGAGACAAGGGAGGTGACCAGCAGCAGCAGGGCCAGACTGCCCATGACAATCTGCCTGTAGGCGTCTGCGGGACCATAGGGTTTGCTACCTTGTAGTGCCAGGGCGACAGCCAGGTAAATGAAGAAGGCCGATATGGCTGCCTTTACCGCCAGTACCGAAAACTTCACTATCCTGTTACTTTCCCTGAGCTCCCTGATCAGCACAGCCCAGAGAAAAAGGTCGGCAATAAGCAGTATGAGATAGAATAGCATCTTTACGGTTTTGAACAAAAGTAATATTTAAGTGGCATTACGATACCAGCTATGCTATTTGGCATAAATTTGCTGCATGATCACCGTTGGGCTCCTATCAGACGGCAGTGAACCGCAGAGAGTGACATATGTGGTTGTCGCTGCCCGCCACAGGGGCGGCTGGCTCTTCGTCCGTCACCGCCGCCGGGGTGGCTACGAGCTGCCGGCGGGTCACCCTGATGACAAAGAGGATAGTCTTGCGGCTGCTGTGCGTGAGCTCACCGAGGAGACGGGAGCAAGGGAGTTCATAATGGAACCGGTTTCATACTACTATGTCGACAGCGGCTCAGGGCGAGAGTACGGGAGACTTTTCTATGCCGAAGTACAGTCGATGGGAGAGATCGGCGACAACGATGAGATTGAGGGTGTCAGGATCTTCCGGCGGATACCGCAGGAACTCTCACTGCCGGAAGTAATGTCATTTCTTTTCAGGGTGGCGAGGCAACATGCCGGCAGCTCGCTAAAATGACCCACCGGGTCATTTATTAACGCTCGCCCCTCTACTGCCTACTCCCTATTCCCTACTCCCTGATCAATCATATATAGTCAATACTGACCAGCTTCAGCCACTTGTCCTCCAGGATACGTGCAATACGCTTCACCACGGTACGGCGTATCTCCAGGTCAACGGGAAGGGTGGGATCCTGGTGTGCAACGTTGATCCGGGTGCCGACCAGGAAGTTGATCTCGTCACTCTCCATGATCATCTTAACGATCTTGTCTGCAGGTCCCTTGCCGAGCTTGACACTGTTTTTATAGCCCTTGAGGAGTTCATTCACCTTCTGCAGGGTGAGTATGCCCTCGGTAACAAGGTCAATGCCCTCCATGAAACTCTCGGGGGGCAGGTCAGGGTCCTCAAAGATCAGCTCATCGATGATCTTTCGGCTGAGCTCCCTGGCAACGATATCGGCGGTAGTGCCTCCACAGAGTATTACCCTGCCTTTGTAACCGCTGACCCTGGCGGCCAGCTCCCTGTCCTTCTCCTCTTCATAGGGCGGCCCTGAACAGATCAGCAGCTTGCGCGGCTCCCTGAAATAGAGTATGGCGCACGAGATGTCATCTTTCGCCTCAAAGCTGTCATACTTGTAGGCCATTGAGACAATCTTGCCTGCCAAAGCTGCTGCAGAGATGGAGGCTTCGCCGGAGACCAGCGAGACAGCATACTGCTGTACATTGTCGCGTTCCCAGCCCAGGGGCCAGGCGTCACTGCCCATACCGCTCTGGGCGACGCCGTCGGAGAGAAGTATGATCCTGTCCTCCTTTGCGGGGTAGAAGGTACACTTATGCAACCTCTTGCCGGCATTGATGCCCTTGTCAAGCACAACTTCCTTCCAGTCAGGCTCAAAGGGCTGGTTGCCTCGCAGGATTATGCATGTGGGATTGTCATACTCGAGTATATTGGCTCTGCCGTCACTCTCGATGTCCACAATGGAGAAGGTGGCATAACTGATCTTCCTCTCTGAACATACCGGCAGTGTGTTCATGATGATCTCCGCTATACGGTCGGGCTCCTTGTGCTCGCGGGTGAAGTTGAGGGCCATGGTGGAGGTGAGGGTGGCCAGTATGTTGGCCTTGACGCCGTGACCCATGCCGTCGGAAAGAACGGTGATGATGCGGTTCTCCTCACGTACGTTCTCCGAGAGGAAGACGTCGCCGCAGATACGCTCACCATGATGGTTGCGCTGCTGGCTGTTCACCTCTATGAAAAACTCTCTCTCCATCCCCCGTTACGTGTTAAGTGGTGTCACCCGACTTTTTCTGGCGGAACGATTCCACGATGGAGTTGAGCATCTTCTCCGTCTCAGAGGCGCCCTCACCGAGGAGGAAGCCTATCTTCTGCACCATCTCCAGGTTCTTGTCTATGACATCGGATACCCGGGTTATTACCTCCTCACGCTGTACCTCCGGTGAGAATAGGTCGCGGATAACCGCCCCGGCAATCCTGTTCTGCCTGATGGGAAAAATGGAGATGTTAAACATACGCTCCTCAAGCTGCACATCGCGACTGATGACCGATTCATTCTCCCTGAGGACAAATGAAAAGATGTTGTATACATTGAAGGGAAGCAGTGTCTTGAGATCGGCACCACGCAGTCCCGGTATTATGTCAGCTATCGCCCTGGCATCCTCGCCGATAATGTCGAGAAAGCTCTCGTTGGAATGTAGTATCTTAAGCTCATTGTCAACTATCACCACTCCGTTGGGTAGCTTGTTCAGCATGCTGTTCATCATCTCCGAGGCATCCTGTGCCGCATCCTTCTCACGCATGGCCTGCTCCTCTGAATCCTTGAGTGCCTTTTTGGTTTCAGAGAGCTTTTTGTTTGTCAGCCGCAGTGATTCGATATATTCCTGCTTGTTGCGAAGGTTATAGGTGTGGCACATCTCGGGGACAGCCAGTCCCTTGGCCACCGTGGAGGCAAACTCACGGCAGGAGCCGTAGCCGCAGGCGTTGCAGTTGAGCTCTTCGGAACGGTTTTCCTTGCCGATGATCTTCATCACTTCATTTACCGCCTCGGCCGATGGCTCCGGTATACGCTGGTCGTTGGGAGAAAAGGTGCGCGACAGGTCGAGCGCCGACCAGCGTTTCATGTTCTTCTCCCACTCTTTCTTGTCAAGGGCCTCAACACGTTTTTCGGCATATTGCTTCACCAGCGACCGTCTTCTGAAACGTTCGTCATGTCTGACCATTCCGGGACCGAGCATACATCCGTTGCAGAAGAAGAGGTTGAAGTGATGCCTGATGGTGTCAATGTGATGATCGAAGTCGTTGATAGCCTCCCTGATGTCTTCAGCCCCCGAGGCTGTTATAACATGGCTTGACACCAGGTCGCGCTTGATGCCCGCTGCCTGGAGGATGCCGGCAGGATAGGGGTAGAGGGCACCCCAGTTGCCGTATGGCGGATCAAACTCGGCCATTTTGACACCCTTCTCCTGTATCTCATTCTCACTGAACAATTTCCTGATCTCTATGAAGGTCAGCACACCCTCTATCAGCCTGCTGCTGCTGTAGAGCCCGGCTTCCGCCTTAGAATCGATGCATGGACCGATGAAGACGTTGGCTACCTCTTCCCCGTAGAGATCGCGTGTGACCATTGCGGTGGCTACCATGGGGGATACCAGCGGCGCAAGGTTCGAAACCAGGTGAGGATGGTATTTCTCAACCATCTCAACAATGGAGGGGCAGTTGGAGGTGATGTAATACTTGCCGCTCGACTCTTCAAAGAGCTTTTTATAGGCGAAGGCCACCAGGTCCACACCAAAGGAGACCTCGTGAACGTAGGTGAAACCGAGCTTCCGGATCATACCCACGAACTTGCGGTAGTCAGTTATGTCGTCAAACTCAGAGGCGATGCTCGGAGCCACAAGGGCGGCCGTTCGGCGGCCGGACTTCAGAAGCTGCCTTACACCCTCAACGGAGTCTTTGTACTCTATGGCCAAAGGTGTACATGAGAGAAAACAGAGGCCGCAGCCAATACACCTGTCGGCAATGATCACGGGATGAGCCCTCTCGGGCCTCACCTCTATGGCATTAACCGGACATGCCCTGACGCATGAATAGGAGTTGCGGCACCTGTCGTCGTTTATGTAAATAACCTGATCGGGAATCTCCATTTTCAATCTGTTAGGGCAATCTGCCCGTTCATATAAGCTCCTTCTCCAGGATCTTCTCAATATCCTGAACTGCGGTCTCTGTATAGCTCCTGCCGTTTATTATCAGAAAGGGACCTTCACTGCAACGGTTCATGCAGCGCGCCCCCCTCAGTACAACCTTGTCATCAAGATGGTTTCTCCTGAGATAGTTCCTGATAACCTGCACCATCTCCCTGTTTCCCCTTGAAAAACAGGAGCTTCCGAGACATATCTCTATTTCATGCGCTTTCCCCAACTACTTCATCAATTTTGACTAGCTTTCTCAAAAGTACAATAAATTTCTATTCGACATAGCAATGCAACTCTTCGTTTGATTATTATTTGTTAATAAAATAACAATGTTTTTGTATTAACAATAAAAATTTAATAGCTTTGTGATTGGCCTTAAAGTCAGAGTTTTTTAACTATGAGCAAAATAGAGGAGGTTCTGAGTCATTACATGGAGGGGCATCATGAAAGCCTGATACCTATCCTCCAGGATATACAGCAGGCCGAGGGCTACCTCTCCGAGGAGACGATAGTCAGGATAGGCAGTTTTCTGCGGATGTCAACCACGAAGATATACGGGCTGGCAACCTTTTATGACAGGTTCAGGTTCTTTCCATGCGGCAGGGTCCATCTGCGAATATGCCACGGTACCACCTGTTTCATCAACGGCTCCCCGGCAGTGATAGCTGCCGTCAGGGAAGCCCTGGGTATCGAGCCGGGACAGACCACACGCGACGGCAGGTTCAGCTATGAGCTCACTGCCTGCATGGGTGGATGCAATGATGGCCCGATGGTATTGGTAGATGGTGAATACCGTACTCATGTCAGGGCGGAGGATATACCTGAGATGATTACGAAACTAAAAGCAGTGGCAGACCTGAAATGAGTGACAGCAGCGTAAATGAAACCCGGGAGTTTCTCCTGCGGGAGGTGCTGATGCACCGGTCCGACACCCTGTCAGAGGCAGCCGAAAAACGACTGGCAGAGATACGACGTGACAAGCCGTCGCAGCCGGTGATTTATGTTTCATCAGGATCAGCAGCCGTCATAGCCGGCAGCGTCAGATCTGCCGCTGCTGTCAGACAATACCTGGAAGAGACCGGCACCGGCGGAAGCGTGATCATGACAGGCTGTCACGGGCCCGCGGCCTTTGAACCGATGGTATGCGTACATCTGCCCGGCAAAAACAGGCTCATCTTTCGTAATATCACCGAAGAGAAGGTGGAACCCCTGCTCAACGGTGTCTTTCACAATGACATGCCTGATGAGGACCTGGTGGCACAGTCGGGCTCAACGGGCTTCGAAGCATGGCAGGATATTCCCTTCCTGGAGGAGCTGCCCTTCTTTAAGCTTCAGAAGAGGGTGGTACTCGGTAACTGCGGCTGCTATGACCCTGAGAATATTGATGAGTTTATTGCTCGCGGTGGATACAGGTCGTTCCTGAAAACGATACGCAGCTATACCCCGGCTGAGGTATGCGACATCGTGGAACGCAGCGGGCTGCGCGGACGCAGCGGCGGCGGCTTTGTGACGGGACTGAAGTGGAAGTATGCCCTCAACTCCCCTGCCGACAACAGGTACCTGATATGCAATGCCAAGGAGAGTGACCCCGGCTCCTATGCCGACAGGTCAGTTCTGGAGGGCGATCCCCACAGGCTGATAGAAGGTATATGCATTGCCTCCTACGCCATCGGTGCCTCCCTCGCCACGGTATATTTCAAGGCTGACTCACCCTATCCGCTGTCACGGCTGAGAAAGGCTGTCGAAGCTGCACGCGGATACGGCATCATCGGTTACAATATCCTCGGCAGCGGCTATAACCTTGACATAGTGATAAGGGAAGAGGCCGGTGCCTTCGTCTGCGGAGAGGAGACGGCACTCATAGGCAGCCTGGAGGGCAAACGAGGCATGCCTGAGCTCAAGCCTCCATATCCCACCACCAGTGGGCTTTACGGTAAACCGACGGTGATAAACAATGTAGAGACCCTGATGAACGTTCCGCTCATCATGGCACACGGCCCGGAATGGTTCCGCAGCCTGGGAACTGCCGAGAGCAAGGGTACAAAACTGTTCTCCCTGGCCGGACGGGGGAGGTATACCGGACTGATAGAGGTGGAGATGGGAACCACCTTCAGGACCATAGTAGAGGGTATCGCCGACGGTATCAGGGATGGACGTGATTTCAAGGCATTGCAGATAGGCGGACCCTCGGGTACCTTCATCACCGCTGAGATGCTTGACCTGCCGGTTGACTACGAGACACTAAGGGAAAACGGCATAGCCATGGGCTCCGGCGGACTCATAGTGTTGGATGAGACAACCTGCCTGGTCGATTTTGTAAGATATTACATGGAGTTTATCCACAAGGAGAGCTGTGGCAAGTGTATCCCGTGCCGTGAAGGCACCGGACGTATGCTCGGGATACTCGAAAACATAATACGCAAGCCGCATAGTGATGACTCCAACGCCACCCTCGAAAGGTTCAAGGGGGTGATGCAGCTTGAAACCATCGCCGCCGTCATGAAGGATACCTCTCTCTGCGGCCTGGGACAGACGGCTCCCAACCCGTTCATCAGCGCCCTGGGCAACTTCCGCGAAGAGTTCGAGGAGCATATCTTCGATCGCCGCTGCCGTGCCAATGTATGCCGCGGTCTGCGAACCTTCAGCATCGATGTTGAAAAGTGCACAGGATGTACGGTCTGTGCCGCACGGTGCCCCGTGAATGCCATATACGGTACCAGGCTTCAGCCTTTCTTCATCGTGGAGGACAAGTGCATAGGCTGTGGAATATGCTATGATGTTTGTAAGTTCAGCGCAGTGACAGTAAAATAGGATATGCAGTTCACCATTGAAGTAAATAACAGAAGCATCAGGGCCGAGAAGGGCGAGACTATTCTCTCTGCCCTGAATCGCAACGGCATCATGATACCTACACTCTGCCGCATGGCTGAGTTCACCCCGACAGGCGCCTGCCGGATGTGCGTGGTGGAGGTGGAGGGCCGTGACCGTCTTGTCACAGCATGCTCTGCACCCGTGGAAGAGTGGATGAAGATCCGGACTCACTCGCCTCGAGTGATCAGGGCCAGGAAGACCATAGTGGAACTACTGCTGGCAAACCATCCTGATGACTGCCTTTACTGTGAACGCAATCTCGACTGTGAGTTGCAGAGGCTGGCCGATCAGCTCCAGGTGCGTGAACGACGGATACGGGGCAGCAAGATCAAACCCCGCCGCGACCAGTCGAGCCCGGCTATCGTCCGCGAACTGTCGAAGTGCATCCTGTGCGGCAGATGCATCAGGGTGTGTGAGGAGGTCATTACTGCAACAGCTATTGATTTCATAGGCAGGGGCAGCACCACTCATGTGGGCCCGGCAATGGACCGCGACTTCAACTTCTCAAGCTGCATCCACTGCGGTCAGTGTGTACTTGTCTGCCCCACGGGAGCCCTCCATGAGAAGCATTACCTCTCCGAGGTACAGGAACAGCTGAACAGCGACAATGTCATACGCGTCATTCAGTATTCACCGCTGGTGCCATGGGCCCTGGCCGGTGAACTGGGGGTGAAGTACAACCGCGACTTCGACAGGGTTCTGAATGCCGTGCTCAGGAAGATAGGATTCAATAAGGTCTTTCTCTCAGGTACGGGAACGGATATACTGATAACAGAGCTTGCAGATGAAATCATAAGACGCCAGGAGAGTGGTGAGAAGAGTAACCTGATCGTTTCAGCCTGCCCCGCGTGGGTAAAATATTGCGAACAGTTTTACCCGGAATTGCTGCCCATGCTCTCAACCCTGAAGACACCGCAACAGATATCCGGAGCTATTATCAAATCTGCAGTCGCGCCTGATGATGACAGCCAGAGGATTTATACAGTCTCTGTAACCCCCTGTACCGCTATGAAGTTCGAAGCACGTCGTGACAGCATGACCAGGAAGGGAATCAGTGATATTGACACTGTCCTTACCGTCAGGGAGCTGGCGCGACTGATAGTGCTTTACGGCATTGACATCTCGAATATCGGTCCCGAAGCTGCCGACGAGCCCATGGCGCTCCGCAGCTCAGCCTCCCTGATGGCTGAGACTGCCGGCGGGATAACCGAGGCCGCAATCCGTTCACTATTCCTGAAGGCAGGCAACAGGGAGGCAGACTGGCTGGCAGTCAAGAAGCTGCGGGCTGCCGGCTCTTTCAGGGAAGCCACGGTGACAGAGGGGGGAGTAACCTGCTCGGTAGCTGTGGTTGACGGTATGAAGGGCTTTGAGAAGCTGAAACAGATGCTCGACGGCGGTACCGTCTATGACCTCATTGAGGTGATGGCATGCCCCGGCGGCTGCGTCAACGGTGGAGGAATGCAGCCTGCAGGTTCACGCGAGGCAGTGCGGCAGCGTGCCAGGGTTGTATGGCAGACCAATGATCAGGAGGCGGTTCGCGGTCCTGAACAGTCTGCCTCGGTGGCAGCACTGTATGGCAGGGTCTTTCAGGAGTGCCCTGAGCTCGCAGGCAAGACACTGTTTCATACCCGTTTTGACAGGAGGGATGTTTTACTTTAACCGGCAGGAGGATTATGCTTGTATATACCATAAAGGAGTTGTGTCGCACATGCTACACCTGTGTCAGGGAGTGCCCCGCAAGAGCCATACGGATCGTGGGCGGACAGGCAGAGGTCATTACTGAGAGGTGTGTGGCATGCGGTAACTGCACCAAGGTATGCAGCCAGGGCGCAAAGGTGTTCGTCAACACCGTTGACCTGGTAAACAAGGTGCTTGAGAGACCGGGGGAAAAAGCAGCCCTGCTGGCTCCCAGCTTCCCGGCTGAGTTTGGTGATGTCACCGACTACCGCAAGGTTGTTGGCATGATCAGAGCTCTCGGGTTTGACTATGTTGTGGAGGTCTCCTTCGGTGCCGATCTTGTGGCTCACCGCTACCGCAGCCTCATCAACGAAGCCGGAGACAAGAACTATGTCTCTTCCGACTGTCCGGCCATCGTCTCATTCATCAGGTTCTACCACCCTGAACTTACTTCAAACCTCATCAGGGTGGTATCACCGATGGTGGCAATGACCAGGGTGATGCGAAAAAAACAGGGTGACGACCTGCCGGTCGTATTCATAGGGCCCTGTGTTGCAAAAAAGGCTGAGAGCGCAGAGGTTAACGCAGCAATAACATTCCTTGAACTGAGAGAGATGTTCGCCGCCAGGGGGATCACTCCCGAAGATGTTGTGCCCTCGGAATTTGACCCGCCACTGGGAGGCCGTGGTGCAATATTTCCTGTCACAAGAGGCCTCCTGCAAACAGCAGGCGTCAACGATGATGCCATCACCGGAAATATCATAGCCGCAGAAGGGAGGATTGACTTCCAGGAGGCCATCAGGGAATTTGAGGAGGGTATGATCGGCGGCCAGCACCTTGAGCTTCTATGCTGTGAAGGCTGCATCATGGGCCCCGGAATGAGCAGGGGGGGCAAACAGTATAACCGCCGGGCACTGGTGAGCAGCTACGCACAGCAGAAGATGGCCTCGCTTGATGATGCGGAGTGGAAGGAGAACATTGAAGATTACGTCAAACTGGACCTCTCAGCCCGCTTCCGTCCCGACGACAAGCGCCAGCTGACAGCCGAAGAGGAGGAGGTGCAGGAGGTGCTCGTCTCTATGGGCAAACTTACTGAAAAGGATCATCTTAACTGCGGAGCCTGCGGGTATGACACCTGCCATGATCACGCACTTGCAATAGTCAAGGGACTGGCTGAGGAGGAGATGTGTCTCCCCTATACAATCGAAAAACTGCACAGATCGGTACAGGACCTGGCTCTCTCAAATGCCAAGCTCACTACCATGCAGAACGCCCTGAAACAGTCGGAGAAGCTGGCACACATGGGACAGCTCTCGGCCGGCATAGCCCATGAACTCAACAACCCCCTGGGCGTCGTCATCATGTACAGCAATATTCTGCTCGAGGAGTGCAAACCCGATGATCCGGTGAGTGAAGATCTCAGGCTGATTGTCGAACAGGCAGCACGTTGCAAGAAGATCGTCGGAGGACTGCTTAACTTTGCCAGGAAAAACCAGGTCAACCATGAGTATATTGATATCAGGAGACTCACTGAAAACAGTATCGCCGGGGTGGTGTTCCCGGATAACGTCAGGGCGGTTGTCGTGGACCACACCACCCATCCCGAAGCAGCAATCGATGCCGAACAGATGACACAGGTGCTTACCAACCTCTTTAAAAATGCCATTGATGCCATGCCTGGCGGAGGTACGCTGGAGATACGACTCGAGGACAGTGTCAGTGATGTGACCTTTACCGTCTCCGACACAGGCACCGGTATTGCAGAGGAGGATAAGCCAAAGATCTTTGAACCCTTCTTCACCACAAAGGGGCTTGGACAGGGCACCGGACTGGGCCTGGCAACAACCTACGGAATTGTGAAGATGCATAAGGGTCAGATTACCGTTGAAACAAACAATGAGCCCTCAAAGGGCCCTACGGGTACCACCTTCAGGATCATCATCCCGAGAAGACCCGAATAGATGAAGCTTGCTAATCAACTAAACTGAATAAAAGAGAGAAAAGATAAATGATATGGTAAAGAACAGTTTTACGGTCCTGATTGCCGATGATGATCCCGATTACCTTTTCCAGGTGGCCTTTCACCTACGCAAGGCCGGGTATGAGGTTGTGGCTGTGGAGAGCCAGGCGGAGGCTGAACAGGTGATAATGAAAATGAAACCTGACATAGCTGTCTTTGACCTTATGATGGAGAGCGACGACAGCGGTTTCATTCTCTGTTACAAGCTAAAGCGAAAATACCCCGAGGTGCCTGTGATACTGGCCACGGCGGTGGCGCGGGAGACAGGAGTGTCATTCGGCCTGAACAGCGAACAGGAGCGTGAGTGGATAAGAGCTGACCTCTATCTTGAAAAGGGTGTGAGACCGGAACAGCTTGACCAGGAAATCAGAAAACTCCTTAAATTGTAATCATGGCACAGCTAAAGGTACTGGTAGTTGATGATGAATCCGGCATCAGGTCGGGCGTCGCCAGGATACTCGGCAATTTTCATGTCACCTACCCCTTCATGGATGAAGATTATACATTCTCAATACTTGAGGCAGCAACAGGAGAGGAGGGCATTGAGATCATTGACCGCGACATGCCTGACATAATGCTTCTGGATAATAAGCTGCCGGGAATACAGGGAGTGGAGGTACTGGAATATGTGAGGAAGAAGAACCTCGACATAGTGGTTGCAATGATAACTTCCTATGCCTCGATAGATGTGGCCGTCAGGGCTCATAACGACGGAGCCATAGACTTTATCCCCAAGCCCTTTACCCCGCAGGAGCTGAAGACATCTATCGAACAGATAACCAAACAGCTCTATCTCAGGAGGATAACAAATACTCTCAAGGTTGAGGGCAGGAAGGTCAGGTTCCAGTTTCTCTCGGTGCTCTCCCATGAACTCAAGGCTCCACTGAATGCGATAGAAGGATACCTCAGGATGATGCAGGAGAGACAGCTTGGTAACTCCCTTGATGACTATTCCTCTGCTGTTGAGAGATCACTGCAAAGGATAGAAAGCATGCGCCACCTGATAATGGATCTGCTCGATTTTACCAAGGTCAGCTTCGAAAGACACCTTGAAAACATGCAGGAGATCAGCCTGAACGACCTGGTCTCGATGGCGATTGTCACGGTGAGCCCTTACGCCATTCATAAGGATATCAGCTTTAAAACCGACATACGACACTGCGGTAAGATATGGGCTGACCCAAACGACTTTGAAATCATTCTCAATAACCTCATTTCCAATGCGGTAAAGTATAACCGGACTAAAGGTACAGTGACAGTCACTGTTGACTGCAACGATGATGATTTTACAATCTCGGTCGCCGACACGGGTATCGGCATGAATGCTGATGAGCGTGAAATGCTGTTTGAAGAGTTCTCACGGATAAAGAATGAAAAGACACGCAACATCAGCGGCAGCGGACTTGGACTCTCGATTGTCAAAAAGGTGGTGGAGTTATACCACGGCGTTATAGAGGTGAATAGCGAACCTGAGAGGGGATCGGTATTCACGGTGATTATTCCAAAGATGCAGGTAACAAATACTCAATCCTAGAATGAAGACACTACCGGGAAAAACAGTAGAAAGGCTGAGCCAGTACAGGCGGGTGCTGACAGCCACTCTTGAAGGTAACCGCAGCTATGTCTTTTCACATGAGCTGGCGGCTATGCTTCACATCACTGCAGTACAGGTCAGACGCGACCTGATGCTGATAGGTTATGGCAGCGTCATGCGCAAGGGATATGACATCAGGGAGCTGATAAAGGCCATAGGCGTAATTATTGATCCTGCTGAAGGACTGAATGTAGCCATCATTGGTATGGGTAACCTGGGAAGGGCAATAGCAGGTTATTTTATGGGCAAACGTACCAATATGAACGTGGTGGCTGCATTTGATGTCGACCAGAATAAGGTAGACAAGGTCATTGCCGGAGTGCGGTGCTGGCATATTGATCAGTTCAGGAGGCTGAAGCCTGACCTTGACATCGCCATAGCCGTTCTTGCCGTGCCGACGGAACAGGCAGTAACTGTGACGGAGATGCTTGTCAGCAACGGCATCAGGGGGATAATGAACTTCACCACCATGCCCCTGAATGTGCCTGACAATGTTTATCTTGAGGAGTATGACATGATCACCTCCATAGAGAAGGTGGCATATTTCGTCAAACAGAACCAATAGGTTGCGGCTAATGCGGATATTCAGAAGTTTTGAGGAGGCTGCCGTTATCAGATCGCCGGTTATCACCACGGGTACGTTCGACGGTGTGCATGTCGGGCACAAGACCATCATCAGGCGACTGAAGAAGCTGGCGGCTGAGAATAACGGCGAGAGCGTCCTCATAACTTTTCATCCTCATCCGAGGGTGGTGCTCTATCCCGAGACGGCAGGGAGGGGACTGAAGCTTATCTGTTCACAGGAGGAGAAGACGGAGATGCTCCGCAAGGCAGGGCTCGACAATGTGATTATCATTGAGTTTACACGTGATTTCTCCAAAATTACCGGTGAGGAGTTTGTCCGCGATATACTATGCGGCATGCTCAGGTCTAAAGTGATAGTGGTGGGTCATAATCACCACTTCGGCTTCAACCAGGAGGGCGACTATAGCCAGCTATGGAAGTGGAGACAGAAATATGGTTTTGAGGCGGAGGAGATACCGATGCAGGAGGTGCAGAACGAAACGGTCAGCTCAACACGTATACGGCAGGCAATTTCAGAGGGCTATATACAGCGGGCCAATGCATACCTTGATCACTTTTACATTATTATCGGGACGGCGGTGATGGATGACCCGGGGACAGGGACAGCCGCAGGAGTGCCGCTCATAACCATACCCGTTACTGACCCGAACAAGCTTGTGCCTCCACCGGGACTCTATGCTGTATCTTGCGCTGCTGACACTTACTATTCAAGGGGCATGGTCTACATAGCCGATAACGGCTCCCCCAGGCCCGGAGTTCACCTTCACCTTGAGAATTATGAAGATGATATCCCCGGAAAACGCATTACCCTCTTCTTTCATAAAAGGCTGACAGCATCAATAACCGGGCATGACCCAGGCCTCTCTCTCGCCGAAGGTGTCAGGGAGATGAAGGAGCTCATCTTTTGACCATGGCAGGTAGGAGAGTTCAGAAAAATCAACTGCCGACATTAACAGTGAGACGCAGATCCTCAGTTGTTGATCGTGGCGGAGAGATGATTTATGTCAGACCCCGCCGGCAGTGACAGAGAGACGCATAGTCTCAATTTATGAAGGGAGCAGGGAAGAAGAGGCCCTTAAAATGCGTATCTTTGCAAGTCAATATTATGAGTATTCAATATAACAAAAGATGAAATTTAATCCGGAAAAGCTTAGCATACCAGACCGCCGCATGGAGCCCTTTATTGACCCGGCTGAGATCTGGTCAATTCTTGAGAACACCAGGGCAGACAAGGTAAGGGTCAGGGAGCTGATAGCCAAGTCGCTCTCCAAGGAGCGTCTCACCATGGCCGAGACCGCAACCCTTCTCAACGCAGAGGGCGATCTCGTGGAGGAGATCAAGGCTGGTGCCCGTGAGCTCAAGAAAAAGGTCTACGGCAACAGGATTGTACTTTTCGCTCCGCTATATATCGGCAACAAGTGCACCAACAACTGCCAGTATTGCGGTTTCAGGGTCACCAACAAGGAAGCCAGGCGAAAGACGCTTACCGATGAGGAGATCAGGGGCGAGGTCGAGGCACTCGAGGATAACGGACAGAAGAGGCTCATCCTTGTCTATGGGGAGCATCCTGAGTATGGCCCTGAATACATTGCCCATACCGTCAGGCTGGTATACGGTATCAGGAAGGGGAGGGGAGAGATACGCAGGGTCAACATCAATGCTGCACCTCTCGACATAGATGGCTTCCGTACGGTGGGCAGGGCAGGAATAGGCACCTACCAGATCTTCCAGGAGACCTATCACCCGGAGGCCTACTCGTGGTATCACCTGGGTGGGAAGAAAAAAGACTACAACTGGCGACTGACAGCACTGGACAGGGCCCAGGAGGCCGGTATCGACGACGTGGGCATCGGTGCACTCTTCGGTCTGTACGACTGGAGGTATGAGGTTATGGGCCTGGTAAGGCATACCAACCACCTGGAGGCATGCTATAACGTGGGGCCCCATACTATCTCTTTCCCCAGGATCAAAGATGCTTCAGCCCTGAACATCAACCCGGAGTATTATGTCACTGACGACAACTTCAAGAAGCTGATAGCCATTCTCCGCCTGGCGGTGCCATACACGGGACTGATCCTCACTGCCCGCGAGGCGCCCGATGTAAGGCATGAGGCTATGGCTTTCGGGGTATCACAGATAGACGGCGGAACGAAGCTTGAACTCGGGGGTTACTCCGCCTCCAAGAATGCCGGGCAGAACCTCAACCGCGAGCAGTTTAAGATCAATGATGAGAGATCACTTGCCGATGTGATTGATGAACTCATCGACAATGATTATATACCATCTTTTTGCACTGCCTGCTACCGCCTGGGACGCACCGGCGAGCACTTCATGGAGTTCTCGGTGCCAGGGTTCATCAAGCGCTACTGCACCCCCAACGCAATACTGACACTGTCAGAATATATCGTCGACTATGCCTCACCCGAACTTGCGGAGAAGGGCTGGAAGGCCATTGAAAAGAACATGGCCGACCTCGACGAGGGGATGAAGCAAAGCATAAGGAAAAAGATTGAGCGTATACGGAACGGGGAGAGAGACCTCTACTACTAATATTATCCATCATGGTCAGAGTAACAGGTATTAAGATCACAGACAGGATCAAGGAGGCAGGGCTGGTGCAGAAAGCCCTGTCGGAATACAGCAGGGTCATCAGCACACGACTCGGCTTTCATGAGCTGAGCCAGGAGACGTGCAGCCGCGAAGGATTTATGGTCATTCATCTGGCAGGAGTGCAGGACGACTGTGACGAGCTGTCAGCAAGGCTTAAAAAGATAGAGGGGATCTTCGTGCAGGACATGGCATTCTCACAGGGAGAGTCAGATGCACCTGCCGGCTGCGCAGGTACAACCTTGCTGGGAATACTGGTCCCGCGCCGTGATGACCTGGGTATCCGTGTCCAGGAGATACTGACCACCTACGGGTGTGTCATCAGAACAAGGCTGGGCGTCAACGAGGTCTATTTCGGCGAGCCGGCAGGCCTTATCCTCCTGGAACTGTCAGGAGATGACGGCCAGTTCATTTCGCTCGAGAAGGCGCTCAGGGAGATAGATGATATAGCTATTGGCCGTATCTGCTTTCCTGCCTGAGAGTCTGACCAAAGAATACGGCATTGGCAAAGATCCTGGCAGTGCCGAACCATATCGCCCTGAAATTGGTGTCATCATATATTGAGATCACCCTGCCGGGACCGGAATGGACGGCAGCAAAGAGGGAGTTGCCTATCCTTTCATTGTTTTCTTTGGTGCAGTAGCCGCTTAACAACGGTGATTCAGTGTATCTTACCGGGTTATTGGAGGCAGTTCCTGTCTCCCTGACAGCCGAAGAGCTTCTCTTGAAGACCGGCAGAAGATCTTTCTGGTACCCGTAACAGAGCGGGTGTGTCAGGTCAAGCTTCGTCATGAATATTGATCCGGGTATCATATTCACAGCCCGCGATAGAGAGCGGTCGGCATATCGTGACCCCACTCCTTCGGGAAGTTCGGCATTTTCCATGTAGCTGATCTCTGCGAAACCGTTCGCTGCTATCCATCTGTTGCCGTTCTTGTAGGCTATAAGCGTGCCCCCTTCACGGTTCCACTCCTTCAACCTTTCAACAGCTGACTGCGACACCGGGGGATTACCGGCAACTATGATCACATTGTATCTTGTGAGCGAGGCGGAAGCCAGCCTCGAGGCAGGCATCAGGGTAACCTGCATTCCGTAACGGACATCAAGCAGGTGCCATATCTCTCCGGCATCGCCTGATGATATCCCCTCATCGGTCAGCAGCAGCACGGAAGGCATCTCCAGGGCAGTGAACTCATTGCTTCCAAGATCGATACCGGATGATGTCAGTCCTGTTGTTGCACCGTGAACCGTCAGGCCGCACTCACTGGCAACCTTGCGCATGATCTCCCCCGTCTCGTCTGCAGTGACACTCTGCTGCACCGAGTGTACCATGATGGTGCCATATCCGAACTGCAGGCTGCGCCCCTCTTCCGTCAGGGTGAAGGGACTGGCAGAGACCCGCGCCGTGAGACCTGCTTTCTGGATCAGGTAGAGAGCCCTGGGCGCAAAAAAGTCATTCCATTCAAAAAGCCATGCATAGGGTTTGTCAGCTCCGGTGAGCCTTCCCTCCGTTACAGGAGGTGACGTCACCTGTTCGCCGGCCATTCCGGAAGCCTCGCTGCCGGTCAGGGTGCTGTAGCTGAGGTTGAAGGCCATCGGCATCACCCAGGTGGATATATCATAGAAAACAGTATCGGTGAACTTCATGACAGGCTCAAAGAGACTCCTGACGAAACGGAAATTCTTCTGCTTCAGGGGCACATAGTAACTGTCAGCACTGCTGAAGGTCACACCGTTCTTTGTCAGTGAGCGTCTGCAACTGTAGACCTCAATCTGATGCCTCAGCAGGTTCTCGATGAACTTGCTGCCGGCCCCCCTGTCGCCTTCAATGCTGAAGAGGTATCCCTTTACCGGTGAGGCCTCGGCCTCATGCATGGCAGAAAGATAGAAGTCGCGCTGCATGTTGAGCAGCTTCTCCCTCATCTCAATACCAGCCTCAATGGTTGATAGTGTAACGGTGAACTGGTTCCTGATGGCAAAGGGAAATGAGAGCAGGCCATCCGGAACCTCGCGAAGATGTCCTTTAACTCCTGCCTGCTCAAAGAGAATGCCTACAGATCCATGAATATCGGGATAGGAGGATCCCTTGCCGAGATAGAAGTCGTCAAAACTCTCCTCCGTATAATAGAGACTTCCAATCTCATCCAGGAACCTGGAGTGATATTTGCCAATCTCAGCGGTGAGCTCCTGGTTGTCAGCCGGCACCAGGGGGTTGTTCCTCGACTGAACGCCGGGCTGAAAGAAGAAGGTGGAGCTGGCTCCCATCTCGTGATGGTCAGTATTGATATTGGGCATCCAGCGGAAGAAGGCTGCCACCCTCCCTACCGTCTCGGGATGCTGCAGCATGATGTAGTCGCGGTTAAGGTCAAACCAGTAATGGTTTGTCCTGCCGCCAGGCCATACTTCATTGAACTCGCGTCCTGCAGGATCGGTGGTCAGGGTCATCCCACGGTTCATATTGACCCAGGTGGAGTGGCGCTGCAGCCCGTCAGGATTGAGGCAGGGGTCAATGAGGATGACGGCGTTGTTGAGTATTTTTTCTATCTCCGGGCCCTCTCCTGCAACCAGGTAGTAGGCCGTCAGCAGCGAGGCATTCTGTGCGCTCGACTCGTTGCCGTGGACACCGTAACCCAGCTTGATGATCACGGGCATGTTGCTCACATCAACAGATTTTGCTATTGACGGGTCGGATAGCCTGAGATGTTCTGTCCTGATCTGCTCAAGCCGACTCATGTTCTCCACGGAGGTTACGATCAGCTGACCCAGTTCTCTTCCTTCCCAGCTCTGCCCGTACTTCTCCCACACTGCTCTCTTCGAGACGGCATCAAGGAGCTTCATATAACTCAGCAGCCTGTCATGTGTCACGTGCCATTCACCCGGTTGATGACCTATGATTGATGCAGGTTCCGGTATTGATGCACTGTAGCTTACGGCTGAGGGAAGAAAGTAGGAGAGGTCCTTCTGGCCGCTTACCGCAAATGATGCCAGAAGGATCAGGAATGAAAGCAGGGTTCTTTTCATCTGATCAGGTTTAAATAGAGTGAGCAATTTCGCAAAAATAGGGTTCTGTTGTTACAGCCGGAATTTGTTGTGCAGCATATTACGCCTTGGCCACCCTCTTGCTGTAATGGGGGGTGTCACCCCATACCCCGAGGCATACTGTTGTGCCGGGTATCTTCTTCAGGTCAAGGCCGCTGACGTTTTCTCCGTTTATCTCGCGGTATCCCGGTTTGCCCTCATAGATAAGGTACCCGGCCCTGTACTTCGCAGGTGTAAGATTGGGCATGACTACGTTTGCACCGCAGGCTATCGCCTTTTCGCGCCCTGCCTTGTCAACGGTCTGCATGGCCGTGGAAGCAACGATGTTGATATCCTTCATAACGATGCGTAGTACGGCAATCATCCTTAGAGTCATGTTGAAACGCTCCCTGAGGAACAGGTTGTCAGTGCCCCTGCTTCCCAGCGGAGTTTCAGAGTGCTCGATGAAGGGTCCCATGCCGCACATGTCTATATCAAAATCGCGCATGAAGATGATGTCATCAGCCAGATGGCTCATCGTCTGGCAGGGCAGACCCACCATCACCCCCGTACCGGTCTGGTAACCCTCTTCCTGAATGATCTTCAGGCATTCGAGGCGCCGCTCGTACCTGTGCATCTGATCGTCAGGATGTACCTTGCGGTAGAGTGCCTCGCTGGAGGCCTCGATGCGAAGCAGGTAGCGGTGTGCTCCTGCCTCAAACCAGCGCCGGTATGTCTCCCTGCTCTGCTCGCCCAGGGAGAGGGTGATACCCAGCTTTCCGCCGGTGAGCCTGACGATCTCCCTCACCAGCTCTTCCACGTTCTCAATGAATAGCTTCGAGGAGTTCTCACCCGACTGTATGGCTATCGAACCCAGGTTGAGACGGTAGGCGGTCATCGCCGCCTCCAGCACCTCATCCCTGGTCATGGTGTACCTCTGCACAGTTTGGTTGTCACGCCTGACGCCGCAGTATAGACAGTTTTTACCACACATGTTGGAGTATTCGATCAGTCCCCTCAGATAGACGTTATTGCCGATATGCCTGTCTCTGACAGCGGCTGCCTTGCGGAAAAGCAGCTGAGCTTCATCCTCACTGCACTGCAACATGGCGAGGATATCTGACCGGTCATGGTCTGTCTTGTCTAGTATGGTTGCTATGCCTGAGGTCACGGAAATAGTATGCCTTTCAACATTAACAATAATTTACCCGCAAGGTTCATACTCCTGCCGGAGTTTTTGGCAGGAACTTCTGCCTCAGTTATTGTCAGAATCCTCTGCCAAACATCTGCCAGAGTTCTCTTTTCAGTTCCTGCCACCTGCTCATTGCACCATGGGCAAAGGCATTCGTGTACTCAGTGACGGCCTTCCTTGCCTCTTCGTTCCGGCCTTCGCTGACAAAATTCTTCACTCTCTCCTCCAGTGCCGGAAACTCGGCGAGAGCCTTCTGTTCCATGTCGGCAACGGCCGGCTCTATGAGCTTGCGCCCTCTCTCCCAGTTGACCGTGGAGAGCCTGTTGGCTTCGCGGAACGACCAGATGGCCGCGTCCTCACGGTAGCGGTGCTGACCGCATATGCTGAAGCTCTGCGGCAGCGTCATGGTACCCGAGAAGATGGGTATTCGAGGGCTCTGACCGGGGTTGTCAAATGAGAACCATGCCACGGCACCCACCTCGTCAGGCAGCCACTCGCGGCACTGTATCACGTGCGAGTAAGAACAACCGGTAATGGCAATGGTACGCTGTCTTTCGATGGTGCCGGGCCTTAGCTCGTTGACCAGGTTGCGCATGTCAGCGCTCATCCAGTTGAATGCGATGGGCGACTTGACGGTGTCAGTCACCGGATTGCCCGATTCGTCCCTGCGGGTGACACTGACCATGAGATTTTTTGTCATGTCCCAGGGTGTTCCCTCGTAGGTCTCACGGAAGAGAGCCATCACATCACTGACGGAGAGCTTCTTCTCCGGCTTCACCGAGAAGGGGAGTTCCTCCATCTCCATCGTCAGGTTCAGTTCAGGGGCCAGAGTGCTGAGCACGAAGAAATCGCGGATGGCATACGGTTTGCCAGTGCCGATCACCTTGTAGAATTTGAACGGTTCCTTTCCGTCCCAGTAACCAAGTTCCTTTGCCTTTTTGCGCAGGTCCGTGGATGTCATGAAGTGATCGGGGTCCTTGAAGTTAACGTCAGAAATTCTTGGAATGTTTGCGGCAATGCCCACGTGGTCATCGGGGATCCTCTGTGCCACCCACAGGGAAGAGGGTTTTCCAGCTCCTGATCCGGCTATCTCCAACTGCCAAACCTCGCGAGGATCTGCGATGGTGATGCATTCGGCCAGGTCACCGTATCCGTACTGCTCTGCCAGCGAACCTATAAGAGCTATCGCCTGGCGTGCCGTTGTGCAGCGCTGAAGGGCAATTTTCTCTAGCTCCTCGATGAGAAACAAACCCTCCGTATTGATGAGTTCCTTGCGTCCGTATATCGTGGTTTCACCTATGGCCAGCTGCTTCTCATTGAGGCAGGGATAGGCGGTGCTGAGGAAGGCATAGGTGGATTTCACCTCCGGGATTTCACCCTTGCGGGATACGTTGGTCATGTCCCATGCCTCTTCGGTGAACAGGGTGCCCCAGTAGACAGGGTGGATGGTATCCCTTTCGAAAGTCATTGCCGGTACCACCTCGAGCCATGTGCGGTACCTGCCGTCACAGGTGTGCGAGGTCATCACAGAGCCGTCGGCGGAGGCCAACCGGCCGACCATTATGCTTGTGCAGTTTTCGGCGTAGCCGGGGCCGTCAGGGTCGATATCCTTTTCGGGCTGAGAATAGATAAAAAGGGATGGATTTAGTAAAACGACTGTAAAAAGGACAGAGAAGAATCGGGAGGTTGATTTCATAAAAAAGTTGTTTCAGTTAAACATTAAAAATAGTCGGACCGGTCGGGCAGTCCTTACATGACACAAAAATAGCCGGACCGGCGAATCAAACCGGCATAAAGATAATATTCTGCAACATATCAGAAGCGGGGTATGATTTTCGCAACATGGTTAACTT
This sequence comes from uncultured Rikenella sp., assembly GCA_964519065.1. Classification (GTDB taxonomy): domain Bacteria; phylum Bacteroidota; class Bacteroidia; order Bacteroidales; family VadinHA17; genus SR-FBR-E99. Next base: position 3,286 of record CAZFIF010000010.1, on the reverse strand, counting down.
ATCATTTGGTAAATATTAAAATGTTTCTACCTTTCGAAAAGAACTCAAGTCCGGAATATGATCAATGCTAAATTATTGAATCCTAAAAATATAGTCGTTGTTGGCGGATCAGACGACGTCACCAAGGCCGGAGGCAAGGTGCTAAAGAATCTGCTCAGCGGCGGATTCCCCGGCGATATTTTCGTCGTTAATCCTAAAGCACCTGTTGTTCAGGGCCTTACAGCCTTTGCCGACGTGTCTCTGCTTCCCGATACCGACCTGGCAGTGATTGCCGTTGCTGCGCGCTACTGCCCCGGAATAGTCAGGACACTGGCAACGGAGAAGGGCACAGGAGGTTTTATTATTCTCTCTGCCGGATTCAGCGAGGAGAATGGAGAGGGCGCTGCCCTGGAGAATGAAATTGTTGATATAATAAACAGCACGGGAGGAACCCTTATAGGCCCGAACTGCATTGGCTTCCTCAACAGCAACTATCACGGTGTCTTCACCGAACCTATTCCGCGCTTGTCAACCCAGGGTATCGACTTCATCTCAGGCTCCGGTGCCACGGCGGTCTTCATCCTTGAGACAGCCATCACCGGGGGACTGCCATTCTCCACCGTCTGGTCGGTCGGTAACAGTGCCCAGACCGGAGTGGAGGATCTGCTTGAACACCTCGATCTTACCTTCGATCCGCTGACCAGCTCGCGGATCATACTTCTTTATATTGAGAACATTGCTGACCCGCAGCGGTTCCTCAGCCACGCCTCTTCCCTTATCAGAAAAGGGTGCAGGATTGCTGCCATCAAGGCCGGCTCGTCAGAAGCGGGGTCACGGGCCGCATCATCGCACACCGGTGCGATGGCATCGCCTGACACTGCCGTGGATGCCCTGCTGCGCAAGGCGGGGATAGTAAGGTGCTACAGTCGTACCGATCTGGCTGCTGTCGCTGCCCTGTTTACCTATAAACCGCTCAAAGGTAAAAGAATAGCTGTCGTAACACATGCCGGAGGTCCGGCGGTGATGCTGACCGATGCCCTTAGCGAGGGCGGGATGGAGATACCCCGCCTGTCGGGACCGGCAGCAGAGCGACTGCTGGAAAAGCTTTTCCCGGGATCATCGGTGTCAAATCCCATCGATTTCCTGGCTACAGGCACTGCAGAACAGCTCGGACATATTATTGATGCATGTGAGAACGACTTTGACGAGATTGATGCCATGGCGGTCATTTTCGGCAGTCCCGGACTCTTTCCGGTGGATGATGTATACAGCCTCCTGCATGATAAGATACGCAGTTGCCGTAAGCCGATATACCCGATACTGCCTTCAGTGATAAATGTCAAACGGGAAATAGCCGAATTTATAGCTCATGGGAATGCGATATTCACTGACGAGGTGCTCTTCGGCAGAGCTCTCTGCAGGGTAAATGCAACCCCGGCACCGGCCGTGCCCGAGAACAGGGAAGGTGTCACCGCCGAATCTTCTGATTCGAATGGCAGATCATCGCGAACCGACATCAGGGTTATCAGGGAGGTCATCGATGGAGCCGCAGACGGATACCTGCCACCCGAGAAGGTCACCATCCTGCTGAGGGCAGCCGGCATTGAGACAGTGCCCGAGAGTGTCGTCACCTCTGCCGAAGAGGCTGTCAGGGCTTCCGCCGCAATGGGTTACCCGGTGGTGATGAAGGTGGTGGGTCCGGTACATAAGTCGGATGTCGGCGGCGTGGCTCTGAATATAGGCAATGAGGTGAGGGTCAGGGAGGAATATGCCCGTATGATGGCCCTGCCGGAGGTTACAGGTATACTGATACAGAAGATGATAAGCGGGGGCGAGCTCTTCTGCGGCGCCACCCGCGAGGGGCGCTTCGGCCACCTGGTGATGGCCGGCATGGGAGGTATATTTATAGAGGTATTCAAAGATGTGGCCACGGCACTGGTACCTGTCTCTGACCAGGAGGCGAGGTCAATGATCTCGTCGCTCAAGTCATATAAAATTATTAAGGGTGTCCGGGGTTCGGAAGGCGTCAACGAAGAGGCATTTGCCAGGGTCATCACCTCCCTGTCAGATCTCCTTGCTGCTGCACCCGAGATAGCTGAGATGGATATCAACCCCTTGCTGGGTACGCCGGAAAAGATTATAGCTGTGGATGCACGAATTAGGATTCAGGGAATAGGCAGTGGGCAATAGGGAAGGTCTGAAGTCTTGGAGTCATGCAGTCTTGCAGTCTTGCGGTCTTGCAGTCTTGCAGTCTTGCAGTCCGGAAAATAAAATCACAAATCGCAAATCGCAAATCGCAAATCGCAAATCGCAAATCGCAAATCGCAAATCGAAAATCCCCATGAAGCGTTCTGATATAATTTTCATTTCTGTTTTTATCGGATTATTTGTTCCGTTCTTTTTGTCCCACAAACTGTATGAACTCTTTCTCTGGTTCAGCACCGACTGGGCATTTACCGCAAGCTTCATAAAGTTTGCCATCCTGGCTACCATGGGCGAGATGCTCGGTAGCAGGATCCGCACCGGCATTTACCTGCCGGAGGGGTTTGCACTGTTGTACCGGGCTGTCGTCTGGGGATTCCTCGGGATGACCGTCAAGGCAGCCTTTATGATATTTGGCGGGGGGACACCTCTGATAATGGAACACCTGGGCATGGAGAATGCAGCAGCAGTCATGGCCGGGCCGGTGACAGCCGCCAGGGTACTGCTCGCCTTTGCCATCAGCACCTTCCTGAATATCTTCTACGCACCATTGCTGATGGTGACACACAGGGTCAGCGACATGCATATTGCCGCAGCGGCGGGCGACCGGCGAAAGCTGCTGAAGGTGCCCGACGTGACCGGCCTGTTGTCATCATTGGACTGGAACAGCATGTGGGGGATGGTGCTGAAAAAGAGCATCCCCCTCTTCTGGATTCCGGCACAGACGGTCAACTTCCTCCTGCCGGAAGAGTTCAGGATACTCGTTGCGGCACTCTACAGCACCGTGCTGGGAGTTATCCTTGCGGTGGCAGCGGGAGCAGGCAGGAAGTCTGAAGTTCTGACGCCTGAGGGTCTGAAGGTCTGATGTCCCGACACCATTCTGGCATCGGTATTTCGACTTCACAAATGGTGGAGTCTCAATCTGAAGGTCTTGCGGTCCTGCGACTGCATGACTGCATGACTGAAAGACAGAGCAAAGCTCCAGACCTTTAGTCCTTTTGGCCTTCCGACCTTATGACCAATACAAATATGACAAATAACAGCAATCGGTTTCTTATAAATCTTTATCTTAGGAGGCACAGATGAGGGCATAAAATGGAAAATT
>CAZFIF010000009.1:0-35582 GCA_964519065.1 uncultured Rikenella sp. | reverse complement strand
AGTATCCTGACATATTCAGTATCAATCCCGAGGACAAGATACCGGGGAAGGGGAGAGTACTCATCTCTGAGCCTTTTCTTACCGACCGTTTTTTTAACCGCACCATTGTTTTTCTGACAGAGCACACGGCAGAAGGCACCGTAGGCTTCATCCTCAACCGCGTGATCGACCTGATGGTGAGCAGTGCCGTGGAGGGGTTTGACGGGTGGGATGAACATCTGAGCGTCGGTGGGCCCGTGGCTCCCGATACTCTCCATTACCTGCACACGCTGGGGTCAAAGGTGCCGGGCAGCCTGCCGGTGATACCCGGCATATGGTGGGGAGGAGAGCTGGACGTGCTCCGTAATCTAATAGCCACTGGCACCGTCAGGCGTGACCAGGTACGCTTCTTCCTCGGCTATTCGGGGTGGGAGAAGGGACAGTTGAAGAGAGAGCTGACTGAGAACTCATGGGTCATTGCCAGGGTGCCGCCGGAGGTGATCATGAAAAGCCGTGGCAATGTCTGGCGCGATGTGCTGAGATCACTCAACAATAAATACCGCATCTGGGCTGAGTTCCCCGAATCGCCGGAGATGAACTGATGTCAGTGCATTATTTTGAATACCAGCTCGCGCAACAGATCTCCGGCATCACTGCCTGCTTCGCCAAAACCCTTGGCCTTGAGATCGTATGACCTGATGAGGCTGATGATGTTCATCGTTGCCCCAACATTGTAGATGGCCGCAGCCGCACGGAAATCCCTGACATAGCCCGGGTAGGTCTTCAGTGAAGCCACCACGTTGCCGTCGCTCTTGTCCTTGAGGGTGTGATAGATGAGTACCCTGGTGAAGCTGTTGAAAAGTACCGGAAAGATGAGGGGAATGATCTCCTTCTTTGAGTGGCCGGCATAGTAATTTACCACACGTGCTGCCTTCAGGGGATCGCGGTAGACGATCGCTTTCCAGAGCTCGTTTGGGGAATAGTCCTTGCTGATGCCTATGCTCTTCTCTATCAGCTCGGTGGTGATACGGGGGTTCTCCCTGGGGAGGGAGATGAGGAGCTTGTCAAGCTCGTTGGCGATTTTCCCCAGGTCATTGCCGAGAAACTCGGCCAGCAGCCTTGATGCATCGGTGCCCGCCATGACACCCCTGTCAGTAAGGTACCTGTCTATCCATCCGGGGATCTGGTACTCGGGGACCTTCTCTGACTCAAAGTACCATCCTTTTTTAGATAGCGACTTATATAGCGAGCGTCTTTTGTCCAGACCGTCATACTTGTAGGCCACAACCAGGATGGTCGAATTCAGGGGGTTGTCAACATATATGAGCAGATCATCGATCTTTTTGAGCTTCTGTGCCTCACGTACTATAACGACCTGCTGGTTGGACATCATCGGGAAACGCCGGCAGGTCTCAATGACCTGCGTGACAGTCACATCGAGACCGTAAAGAACCGTCTGGTTGAAATCCTTCTCCGACTCATCAAGCACATTCTCTTCAATGAAATCGGTGATAAGGTCAATATAATAGGGCTCCTTTCCGGCAAGGAAATATACCGGCTTGTAAATCTTGTTTCTGAGGTCCCTGATGATCTCTTTGTGGTCGGCTGCCATCAGAAGCGCAGATGTTTTACCGATATGCCGTTCTCCTCAATCTCTGTCAGTGCCTCGATGCCAATGCGCAGGTGTGTCTCGGTGAAGAGGCTCGTTACCTTCTGGTCACTCTCCCCGGTCTTGATACCGGTGGATATCATCGGCTGGTCCGAGACCAGCAGTAGTGCACCGGTGGGTATCTCGTTGGCAAAACCGACAGTAAAGATGGTGGCTGTCTCCATGTCGATAGCCATCGCGCGTGTCTTGACAAGGTACTTCTTGAACCTGTCATCATACTCCCATACCCGCCTGTTGGTGGTATATACCGTGCCGGTATAGTATTCCAGGTTGTTTCTCACAATGGCAGCGGAGACAGCGCTCTGGAGCTTGAAGGCCGGCAGGGCCGGTATCTCCTGTGGCAGGTAGTCGTTTGAAGTACCATCACTGCGGATGGCTGCTATAGGCAGTATGAGGTCGCCAAGCTTGTTTTTCTTCTTCAGACCCCCGCATTTGCCAAGAAAGAGCACCGCCTTGGGCTGGATGGCGCTGAGGAGATCCATGATAGTGGCTGCGTTGGGACTGCCCATACCGAAGTTGATGATGGTAATGCCTCTGGCAGTGGCATTGGGCCAGTTCTTGTCCTTGCCTTCAACCTGGACGTTGTTCCACTTTGCAAACATCTCAACATAGTGAGTGAAGTTGGTGAGGAGGATGAATTCCCCGAAGGAGGCCAGATCCTTGCCCGTATACCGGGGCAGCCAGTTGCTGACTATATCTTCTTTCGTTCTCATGATCTCCGCTGCTGTTTGTTTATATTTGCCCTTCTAAGGGTTATCAAAAATACAAATTAAGTTGAAACCGCTGAAACTGCCTCCATGTTCATTGCGCATAAAAGAGGGTCCGGGAGAAAAGGCCATCTATGACCCGCTGCGGAAGAAGTATGTTACCCTTACACCCGAGGAGTGGGTGAGACAGCATTTCGTCAACTACCTGGTACAGCATCTGGCCTATCCGCCGGGACTGATAGGCATCGAGGTGGGATTCAGGCTTCACTCCATGCTCCGCCGTGCCGATATACTGGTGCATGACCGCAACGGCGAGCCTGTAATGATAGTTGAATGCAAGGCTCCGGAGGTGAAGATCACCCAGCAGGTTTTTGATCAGGTCATAAACTACAACTTCAGCTACGGGGTAAGATACCTGGTGGTAACCAATGGCATAACCCACTTTGCCGGGAAGATCGACACCGCGGCCCACAGTTTTGAGCTTCTCGATCATATTCCTGATTATAAGACTATTATTCAGCAAGAGCCATGATTGATGTGACATGCGCCCTGATCCGCAATGATGAAGGACTGGTGCTGGCGATGCGGCGCGGCCAGGGTATGAGCAATGCCGGCAAATGGGAGTTTCCAGGGGGGAAGACCAGGGAAGGGGAGGATCATGAGGATTGTATCATCAGGGAGATAGATGAGGAGCTGGGCATATGCATTATTATTACAGGCACGCTGGAGCCTGTGGAGCACGATTACGGCGACAGGGAGATAAGGTTGATACCCTTCCTGTGTGAAACCCTGGCTTCAAAGCCGGAGTTGCGGGAACATGATGATTATCGCTGGATGAAGCCTGAAGAGCTTACCACGCTTGACATGACGGCAGCGGATATCTTTGTTGCACAGCAGTATGCTGCACATTACAGGGCAGATGACCGGCATGAAACAGGGGCGGACGAGACGGTTGCTATCGATGAGCCGGGTGATGAGCTGGCAGGGATGCTGAGCCGCATCTTCAGCGTCGAGGAGATAACCATGGTCGCACACTCAGCAGCCCGTGACTCCTCGCTGTTGTCGCAACTGGTGGCGCTCTCCTCAAGCAGGCAGAAGAGGGTGGGCTTCATGGCTTCCTGGGCCCTGTCAAAGGTCTCCGATATGGATCCTGCCAAACTGGCTCCCTACCTCGGGCTTATGATAGATACACTGCCGTCTGTACCCAACGAGAGTGTCCAGCGGTCGTTCCTGAGGGTTATCTATAAGAGCACCCCGGCAGACATACCCGAGTCGCATCACTCAAAGTTAATAGACTACTGCATGACCATCATGCGGCAGGAGACCACGGCTGTCGCACCCAGGGCATACGCAATGGAGATACTTGCCTCGTTCTGTTCTCTCTATCCCGCGATGGTCAATGAGGTCAGCGCTGCGGTACAGCTGGCTATCATCGACGCTTCCGGTGGCATGAAGGTTGCCGGGCGGAAAATCATTCTGAGATTAGGCAGCAGACAATAGAAGAATTTTCGATTTCAGATTTTCGATTGTCGATTTAATTAAAATTCGCAATTCGCAATTCGCAAATCGCAAATCCTTCAGACGATACCGACTTAGACTTATTTCATCTTCATTGTCTTTTTGATCCAGGCGGTCATGATCTCCAGTGCCTCAGGTGCAAAGGTCTCCTCGATTTTGATATACTCCTCAGGTGAGCCTGTCTCAGAATGCTGGAAGAGATGGTTGAGGCCGGGCATGGATACCGTCTTCACCTTGCGGTTGCCGCCCCTCTTCAGTGCCTGCTTGATGGCCGGCAGGTTCTGTTCATAATTGACCTGCAGATCCCTCTCCCCGTTGAGAGCCAGCACCGGGCACCTGACCTGTGACCAGAACGGAGCCGGGTCAGCCTCAATGAAGTATCTCATCCATGGATTGTTGACAGAGGCCAGTCCCTGTGTGAAGGCTGCCATCTTCTCCTTCCGCTCGTCCGCACTGAGTCCCTGCTTATCGAGCTCACCGCTGTACCACGCCATGGCATCCCTGGCAAACTTGCGCTGGTCGGGTTCCTCCACGGCCATCTTGAAAAGGTGGCTGTTAATGGCAAGGGTCTCCTCAATCTCAGCCTCGCTCATTCCGGAGACCGAATATATATCGCGTGCCTGTCTCAGCATAATCTCTGATCCGGGCACACCGGGACCTGCCAGTGATACAATAAAAGCTATGTTGCCGTTGCGTGATGCTACTATCGGGGCTATCATTCCTCCTTCGCTGTGTCCTGCCAGACCAATCTTGCTGTGGTCTATCTCAGGGCGCTGCAGCAGGTATGTCACTGCTGCTTCTGCATCATCGGCCAGTGTCATGGTGGTTGCATCGTTCATCCTCCCCTTTGATTTGCCGATGCCCCTGTCATCATACCTCAGCACGGCGATACCGTTGCGCGTCAGGTGGTCGGCGATGACATGGAACGGTTTGTGGTAGAAGATGCTTTCATCACGGTCCTGTGCCCCTGATCCTGTAATGAGAACCACTGCCGGGAATGGACCTTCACCCTGCGGCATTGTCAGTGTGCCTGCCAGGTCGAAGTTTTCAACGGCATTGCGGAAGGTGACCTCCTCCTCCCTGTAGGGATAGGGGGGCTCCGGCGTCTGCGGACGTCTGTGGGAAACCACCGGGGCGGCCTCCCGCCTGACGTTGAGATCTAGGGTGGCTCCCATCTGGATCAGTCTGCCTCTGATAAGTGTGTCGCCAACGGGCAACCCCCTGTATTCGCCACGTATCATCGGGACCCGGGCAATAAGAGTGTCTCCCTCGAAGGTGACGCTGCCCATGGGGATTCCCATTGCCCCCTGGTCGGGTGAGTCAAGGGTGCCCTTGATTGTGTCTGCCTCCGTCATCACGAAGTGAAACACAAGCCGCAGGTCTCCTGCAGGAATGCTGAGCGTGCCCACCCAGGTGCCTTCGATATCTTTCAGGGATTTCTGGCTGACCGCCATGGTGGCGGCAAAAGCAAGTACAAGCAAAATAACTACTGATCTTTTCATTGAGAGTAATTCTTTGTTATTTCAGTGCGGTATCAAAAATAATCTTTTTTTGCCAACGATGGAGGAACCATAAACAGCATGGTTCTCCGCAGCGGCAGACAGCCTATTCCGGCAGAGTGATGATGAACTCCGTGCCTCCGCCGGAACGGGTCCTGACAGATATCTCTCCCCTGTGCAGCAGCACTGCGTTCTTGACAATCGACAGTCCCAGTCCGGTGCCGCCGCTCTTGCGCGAGCGGCCATCGTCAATCCTGTAGAATCTCTCGAAGATGCGCGGCTGGTGCTCCGGCGGAATGCCGATACCGTTGTCGGCAAAGGAGATGGTGCGATAACCCGGGTCTGAGATGATACTCCTGACAGTGATGGTGATGTTCTCACCGGCATAGGAGACGGCGTTCTCCATCAGGTTCTGGAAGACGGAGACGATCAGTGACCTGTTGGCGTTGATGACAGTGCCGGCGGGGATGTCAACCATGACAGTGATGTTCTTCTTGTTGATGGTCGTCAGAAGGATGTCGTGCACATCTTTGATCACCTCTCCCAGGTCGACCTTCTCAAAGGTAAAGCTGCCTCCTGTCTCGTCAAGCTTGTTGAGAGTGACTATGTCAGTTATCAGGTCTGTGAGGCGTGTCGACTGTGCCATAGCCTTTTCAAGAAAATATCTTTTCTTCTCCTCACTCAGGTCATCATTGACCATCAGTGTTTCAAGGTAACCCCTGACGGAGGAGATGGGAGTCTTGAGCTCATGGGCTATGTTGGAGGTCATCTGCTGCCTCATGGTCTTGCTGTGCTCGGTGCGGGTGATGTCTGTCAGCAGTATCTCGAAACTGTCGTCGTTGAAAAGTATGCACCTGATGCCATAATAACGCCCGGATTTCTGAATGCGAAGTTCCGTTGAGGGCGTGTCGGACCTCCTTGTCTTATCCTGCTGATGCTCTTCAATGAATGAGCGTATGCCGGCAAAGAGGTGATGGTTGAGGAATGCCTCAGGCTTGATGGAATCATCACCTGTGACGGCATTAAGGTACTCCATGAAGTGGCTGTTGGAGAGAGTCAGTGTCCTGTCGGCGGAGAAGAAAGCCACGCCCTCGTTCAGCACGTCAAGATGCCTGAAGAGCTTCTCCTTCTGCAGCTCAAGCTCTGCTGTGTTTCTTGCAAGGTTGTTGTATATCCTGACAATCTCCTTGCCGGTCTCGCCTATCTCGTTCCTGGGGAAAACGACTGTGGGGTCATTACCTTCGCCCCGTCTTACCCTGGCGGCGAAATCGCGCAGCATGGTGATCCCCCTGCTCATGCGACCTGTCACCAGCAGCAGGAGAGCCCAGATAGCAATAAAAATCACGATTATGAAGGTCAGAAAGCCTGTCTCAAGCTTAAGGAACCCCCTGATCCGGAGGTTGTACTCCTCGGCAAGCCTGATGTAATAATCGCCAAAGAATTTTGAAAAGTAGTAGTAGCTCTTCCCTGTCGAATCCGAATTGCGGATGACTGTTCCATAGGGTGCATTAAGCGACTTGCTGACCTCTGGCCTTTCAAGGTGGTTGTCCATGAGTGACCAGTCTTCCACTGAGCTGTCGTACAGCACCTTGCCGTCAACAGCAATCAGGGTTATGCGAAGATCAGGTATTGGTATGAGGTTGAGGATGGAGTCGATCAGCAAAAAATCCCCGCTCTCTGTTAGCGAACGGGCCCTCACATAGTTGTCAACAAGCTGCGCCATATCATTCAGCCGGTTGTCGAGAGCATCGATCCTGATCTTCTTTTCGCGGTGGTACTGAAAGGCGAGGACAGCGATGGCAAACAGGAGGAAGATGCTGAAATAGTATAGGAACAGCCGGTGCCTGTAACTCTTGTTTTCTCTCATGCTGTTTGGTTTTCAGTCACCGAAATAGTAACCGTACCCCGATTTGTTTTTGATCATGTTGCCCTTATCTCCCATCTTCTTCCTGATACGGGCAATGGTGACATCTACAGTCCGGTCGGTGACGATGACATCGTCGCCCCATACCTTTGAAAGAATATCATTCCTGGAAAATATTTTGCCGGCATTGCAAATGAAGAGGGCAAGAATCTCATACTCTTTCCTGGTAAGCTCAACAGCAACACCTTCTGAGGATATCAGCTTGTTGACTGTATCAACGGTAAAGTCCCCGGCGACAGTCTCCATGGTCACCTGTTCAGGTGACGATCTGCGCAGGATAGCCTTCACCCTGGCGCTCAGCTCCCTGATGCTGAACGGTTTGGCAAGGTAGTCGTCAGCACCAAGATTGAATCCCGTGATCCTGTCGTTCTCCGAATCCCTGGCTGTGAGGAATATGACAGGGGTGGTAAGTGCCAGGTCCTTCCTGATCTTCTCAGCAAGCCTGAAGCCGGATATCGGACCCATCATAATGTCAAGAAGAAAGAGGTCGTAGCCGGAGAGGTCTTTTCGCAATGCCTCCTCGGCGGAGATGCATGTGTCAACCTTATAGCCTTCGCCGGAGAGGTTGAACGACAGTATCTCGAGGATATCCTCCTCATCGTCCACAGCAAGTATTCTTCTTTTATCGCTCGTCATTACCGTGATATTGGAACATTTTTCAGATCTCTGAGGAGCCTGTCGCTGGCCAGTTTAGTATCAGATAATTCAAGAGGGCTAATTTCGCCGGCCCAGATCACACACAGGTTACAAAATTGTTACAAATATGTTACAAACCAAACACCCGGTCAAGATGATTCGGGTTCTGCAGGTATAAAAAAGCCGTTAATTGTAAATCATTAACTTTACAGCATATACTGAAGCCGATCACGACAGATGAAACAGGTACTTTTTATTATTGCGCTTGCGTTTTTCACGGTCGCTGCGGCGTCGCAGACCGTTCTGAAGCCCAACTACGGGCTCAAGTCTCCGCGCAGTGCTGAGCTGGTTAAGGTAAGCTTTAGTGAGGGCAGTACCGTAGTGCAGGTCAGCATCACCAGTGAGATCGACAACGCCTGGTTTTGCATTGACCGGAAGACATATCTCGTCAGGCCTGACGGTACGAGGTTGAGGCTCACGGACCTGCAAGGGCTGCCTTATTGTCCTGCCACCCACCGTTTCAGCAAGCCCGGAGAGAAGGTTACGGTCACGATGACTTTTCCCTCCACTGGTGTGATGCCCTGGTTCTCCCTCATCGAGGAGTGCGGGGAGGGTTGTCTCTCCTTCCGGGGTGTGGTTACTGACAGCGATCTCAACAGAAGGCTTGACGAGGCCTATGCACTGGTTGATAAAGGAGAGGAGGCTGCTGCATACAACATCTTTGAACAGCTGCTCCTGGAGTCCGACAGCCTCAACACTGGCATTGAGGGGGCGCTCTTCACAACCCTTGTCACCCTGGATCACAAGAGTGGCCGGACGGTGGCGGCAAGGCGATGGTATGAGAGGATGCTTACCTCCGGTGCACCGGACCTGGGTCTCTACCTTGAGAGCCTGAGGGTTCAGGGAGTAGAGTTCTGACAACACAACGGATTGACGGATCCGGATATGGTGCCCGCCCTGGCAATTCAGGATCTATATGATGATCTTTTCGTTCTCCCTGTCCCAGAACACCTTTTTATGGTGTTTGTATGAGAGCGTGCCCATATGGGCGGTCATGGCCTCCTGGAATCCCTGGTCAATATCGCAGCCCGGCTGAGTGCCGTTCCTGATGGCTTCAAGCCACTCCCTGAGATGCAGGTGAGTAGTGTCTATCCTCTTGCCGCCAAGGTAAGTGTAGAGCAGTCCCCTCTCGGCAAAGTACCTTTCGGTGGCAGATGAGACCGCATCAACGCTCTTCTTGCCGGGAAAGTAGGAGTAGACAGGCTTGCCTGGCTCCATTACCTTTTCGGCTATCCGTTCAGAATATCTTGTTGACATGGCGTCAGGATAGATGGTGATCGTATCACCTATCTCCATGTATCCATCATGGCCCATGATCCGCTTGCCTCTGGACATCTGGCTGGCAAGCGTTGCAGAATAGAGAAGCGACATGTTCCTGTCCGGGAACTCAAACACAGTTGTCAATACATCGGGTACGGTACGCCCGTCATTGAAGTAATAGATCCCGCCTGTTGACATTGCTGACTGAGGTATTCCCAGTTGCATGATCTGGTTGATAGCATCATATTCATGGGTCAGCAGATCGCCTGACAGTCCCGTGCTGTAATCCCACCAGCATCTCCAGCGGAAGAATCTCTCGAGGCTGAAGTCGTGCCACGGTGCCTGTCCGATAAACTGCTTCCAGTCAATGGTATCGGGGCCGGCATCCTTATGTATGGGGTATACCCATGCACCATTGGGGTCATTGCGGTTGGTGGTTACCTCCACCAGGGTAACCTGTCCGAGCATATTTTTCTGCAGGGCCTCCCGGGCTTTGATGTAAGACGAGGTCTGACGACCCTGATGACCCAGCTGGAAGACGATGCCGGATTCCCTGACAGCTTTTCTCACCTCGTAGGTCTCATCAACCGTCCAGGTGAGTGGTTTTTCACAGTAAACATGCTTCCCTGCCCTTGCTGCCTCAATGGCCATGGGCCCGTGCCAGTGGTCAGGGGTGGCTATGATCACCGCATCGACATCAGGTGAGGCGATCAGATCGCGATAGTCGGGAAAGCGCCGCGGCATGTCAGCTATCTTACCTCCGGTACCTTCACGGTTCAGGTTGGCTGCCGCTACGCGGGCCATCTCGCCGTAGGTGTCGAAGATATCGCAAACGGCAGTGATACGTACGTTCAGGGCCTGCTGCTCCATGAAATCACTGTAGCGGGTATCATTCTCATCGGCGGCAGCAGCAGCCCTCCAGCCATCTATCAGTGAGGGATGCACAAACCCGAGGGCTTGCGCCAGCTGTTTGCCTCTTATGCCGAAGCCTATAATCCCGATCCTTATCTCCCTGCTGCCTGCAGGAGGAAGGGTATAATCAGGCTGCGCCGTGGACATACCCAGTTCCTCCGTAATAAGACGGTTGATTTTGCGCTCATAGTGAGATTTTCTGATGGCTCCGTAGGCAACAGCCCCGACAACGGGAACGGTAGCCAGCCCCTTCAATGCATCACGCCTGGAGATCTTACTGCCACCGGACCCCTTGCTCTTTCTCTCCTCATTCATAGTTTTGATCCTTTCTTCTGAAAAATCGTGCCAGCCCTGCCATCTGCTCCGTGGGAAACAGTGACAGAACCCCCAGGGCAAAAAACTCAATGGCGACCTTGTCTATAATGAAATAATTGCCCTCTGAAGGCATCGAGTATGTTATACCGGGGAAGGGGGGATGCGACAGGTAGTAGAAGATCAGCATCAGCATCCCCGCATATGAAGCCCAGCGACTCAGAATACCAAGTATCAGGCCCAGTCCGATAAGCAGCAGCCCCCACTCGTTCAGGAAATCGGTAACGGAGAGTATCCGTTCATTGGAGGCTATGGAATGAAACAGGGTCGAGAAAGGCCCGTGGGAATCCAGCAGGTATACTCTGGCAGACCAGTTACTGTCAATGACTTTCACTAATCCTTCATAAAGAAAATGCCACCCTATGGCAAGCCTGAGCAGAACAAGCCATATGGCCTGTTTATCGGTAAGGTATTTCATCTGTTTTAAAAGTAAGGCACAATGTTAATTATTTATGGTTTTATTTCAAAGGGGGGAGGGATATCAGCCGGTGATGTTTCCTGATGCCTTCAGCAGCTGGCGGGGTGTGGTGTTCGGGAAAAACTCCTTTTCACAGGTGCGAAGAGAAAGAGTGGGCTATACAGAACAGCCTTATGCTTCCCCCGGGAGAGAAAAATGAGGGTGTAGTTCCGAACACCTTCTTGGGTTCTCAGGGGGGCATAAAAAAAGAGGGTGTTGTTCAGAACACCCTCTTGGTTTTCAAAGGTTGGTCAGTTTTAGAAATGGAGGTCGACGCCCACGGCGACAACCCAGGTATTCTTGTTGTAAGTTTCGGTAAAGGGTACGCTGATGGAACTCATACCGGTCATGGGACGGCTGGAGCTCTTGGTTCCCTCCTGGTATATCGTATAGATACCACCGAGGTTCAGGTCGATCATCGGGGTGATGCGGAATCCCAGGCCGCCGCCGAAGGTGCTGGTGTTGAGACTGTAGCTGAGCTCATCCTGGTAGTTCAGGTTGACACCGGTGCTGGTGCCGGCATAGGCGACGCTGGCGCGGATGTTCTTTGTAAACCCGTACTCGAGTCCGAAGGCATATTCAAGGAAGTTCTTGTCGATCATGTTGACCTCCCTGTCGGCGCTGCCGTCATAGTCGATCGGCTTGTCGAAGTAGTAGTTGACGCTGCCGGTGAGCATGAATCTCTCCATCGGCCTTACTTCCACTCCCACGGCAAGCATGGCGGGCATATCATTGATCGTCTCGGCGCCGTCGGGGAACATCGTTATCGGGGCTCCCGTTTCAGGGTTGATGCCGGTGGTGAAGTCGGAGGTGGTCTCGTTGATGACCCTCAGTTTGGTTACAAACTCATATTTGATACCGATGTTGACGATGTCTGCAAATGTCAGGTTGACACCGAGGATGGGGGTTATGCCCGAGCCTGTCTGAAGCACATCGGCCTGCTGGTCCACCATGACCGATGAGGTGGCGGTGGCAGAGGCTATCTGGGTGTTGAGTGTTGGTGTGGCGGCTGTTATGGTACCGCTGATCTGGTTCAGGGTCATTACAGGTATGTTTGCTGCCGGAACGCCGATGGCGGCAAGGCCGGCCTCAATGCCTGCCCTCTGCGTTCCATCGATGTATCCGGCACCCTCAAGCTGGGCAAGTGTGAAGTCACCGCCGCCGCCTGTGATGATGGGAGCCACAGTAGCAGGGATGGCCACGATGCTGGAGAGCTGGCTGGCGATGTTGGTGAAGACCGTGCTGGCCGGCAGCCAGGTGCCGCCCATGTTGAGCTGAATATTTTCCAGCTTGCCCTCGTAGGTGTTGCGTGCCATCACATAGCGTGCCCCTGCGGAGACGGATAGTATTTCATTAATCTTATAGGATACGTTACCCTGGAAGCCGTAGAAAATGGATGATCCCACGAAGTTGGTCTCCAGGCGGTAGTCCTGTGCGCCCTGTGATGCGAGAAGAGGCACGAGGTCTGAGATGGGCATCTCAATCATTGACAGTCCTTCATCATAGGTGGCACCGCCACCGCCGCCGACAGGATTAAACCCGAGAGAGAAGGCTACCTTACCTGTATTATAGGCAGCATAGATGCTAGGATAGAAGGGTGCGCTGACGGTTCCGGCGAACTCCCTGTCAGGTGCGCCGTGCAGGTAGGGATAGGTTGTCATTACCGATCTGCCCTGGCCGATTGTCTGGTTGTTGATCCCGAAGTGAAAGCCGGGAGCGAGCCTGGTGAGGCCGGCAGGGTTATAATAGACTGCATCGATGTCGGTTGATGCGTTGCGGCTGAGCAGCCTGATGTACTGGGCACTCTGGTTGGTGTTGGTGACGAGTCCCCCGGCAACGAGTGTCCCGGTTACCAGCAGAGCTGAAAAAACAAAGAGAATCTTTTTCATGAGTTTCGGTTTTAATTACACATTATATAATACTGTGTGCAAATTTTCTGAAGCGGCGTAAAAGTATGAAAAAAAATCAAACAAGGTACTCGCGGTCACGAAATATTGAAAATGCGCGTTTAACGGGTCGGGCTGCAGCGGGATAGGGAATACCTCTCTTATGGCCGTACTGGCTCTCTCCTTGTGGATTCGCGTATGATAAGATCTGTTTTGAGGACTATTGTTTCGGAGGCGATGTTTGCATCTCTCTCTTCTATCTGACGGATCAGCATCCTTGCTGCGGTCTTGCCCATCTCAAACGCCCGGTCGTCAATGGTGGTGAGGGCCGGTTCGATGATCGTTGAGACCGGGTAGTTGCTGAAGCCGGCTACGGCTATGTCATCAGGGATTCTCAGGTTTGCCTTTTTGATAGCCTGTATTGCCCCGATTGCGGTATAGTCGTTGGCGCAGAAGATGCCATCAGGGAGTTCCGGGAGCTTCAGAAGTTTCCTGGCGCCTTTGGCTCCCTCCTCATAGGTGAGGTTTGTGGTGCAATAGACCATTGCCGGGTCGAATACCAGATTATTCCTGAGAAGGGCCGCCTTGTAGCCCTCGAGCCTGGAGGCAAAGATAGATGTTGTCTGGCAGCCGGCTATATGGGCAATCTTCCTGCAGCCCGTATCAATCAGGTGCTGCGTCACCCTGGATGCGGCATCGAAGTCGTCAATTATCACCTTGCTGGCTTCAAGGTCGTTGCTCACCCTGTCATAGAACACCAGCGGCACCTTGAGGCTGTTGAATCTCGAGAAGTGGCTGCAGCTCTGAGTCTCGAGGGCAAGGCACGCTATTATCCCTGCCACCATGTTTGTCTGAAGGATTGTGGTGATAGCTATCTCTCTCTCAAGGGAGTCCCGCGACTGGTATATGGTGACATTATAGCCCAGCCTGTAGGCTACCTCTTCCACACCGCTGATGACATATGAATGGAAAGTGATATCAATCCGGGGTACGATCACCCCGATCATATTTGTCTTTCTCCGGCGGAGGTTTGAGGCCACGGAGTTGGGGAAGTAGCCAAGCTGCTTGGCCAGCTTCCATACCTCTTTGGTGGTTTCGGCTCCTATGCTGGGGTGGTTGTGCAACGCCCTGGAGATGGTGGAGACGGAAAGGTTCATCCTTTTCGCCAGATCCTTTATTGTTACTCTTGTGCCGGGCATGGCATAAAGTTACTTCAATTTTAAAATGCAAACGTTTGATCTGTAATACAAAGATAAAAAATATTTGAGAAACCACATATACATATATATTAAATAACAGTATAATAATTAAATATGTATGATATCTTACATCGATACGCCTGGCCGGATAGTGCCCCGTTACGGTTTGAATGTTAAAATATCATGTTTTATAACAAATATTTACGCAAACGTTTGCTTTTTGAAATTTATTCTCTTAATTTTGATCAGTGAGAGAGAGACTATTTCGTTAAGATATTATATAACAGTGAATTAACTAAAGCCGATAAACAAAACCGCCCCCGGGCAGATTTGAGGATACTTCCCGGGAGCTGGTCTGTGTCAGGATTTCATTCAAACCCTAAAACTTTCAAAATTATGAAAAAAAAGCAAGCAAACGTGATCTTCCGGTCAGACTGGGGCCGGAAGAAACCGATTCTGCTGTCAGGGTTGGTGATCATGCTATCAGTACTGATGACTTTCAGCGCTGCCGCATCACCATCACTCTCTCTCCAGCAGAAAAAGGTCACGGGCAAGGTCACCGACGCTACTTCAGGTGAGGCACTGCCAGGTGTGACCATAGTGATCAGGGGTACAACCACCGGAGTGGCATCGGACCCCGACGGATCGTTCAGCATCGATGTGCCGTCAAACAGCACCGTACTGCAGTTTACCTCCGTGGGCTATGCCTCACAGGAGATAACCGTCGGATCACGGACAGTCATCAACGTGGCAATGCAGAGCGATGTGACAATGATCGAAGAGCTGGTTGTGGTAGGCTACGGATTCAAGAAGAAGAGGGATCTC
The DNA here is from genome assembly GCA_964519065.1 of uncultured Rikenella sp. Classification (GTDB taxonomy): domain Bacteria; phylum Bacteroidota; class Bacteroidia; order Bacteroidales; family VadinHA17; genus SR-FBR-E99. The sequence continues at coordinate 20,679 of CAZFIF010000009.1, read as the reverse complement.
ACAGGATCAATCTCCTCAATAACCGCCTCCAGCATCGAGGATACACCTGTCAAGGATGTGCTCTCTGCCCTTCAGGGCCGCGCCCCCGGGGTCTTTGTGACATCCAACTCAGGGGCCCCCGGCGACGGCATAACAGTAAGGGTCAGAGGCTACTCCTCACTCAACTCGGGCAACGATCCCCTATACGTCATCGACGGTGTGCCGGTGGAATCACGCACACTCACCACCCTTAACGGGTATGACATGCACGGACTGAACCCGCTGTCAGATATTAACCCCGGTGACATTGAATCCATAGAGGTGCTCAAGGATGCCGCCTCCACCGCCATCTACGGATCGAGGGCCGCAAACGGCGTTGTCCTTATAACCACAAAACGCGGTAAGGAGGGAAAGGCCACCGTAAGTCTCAACGTCTTTACAGGCATGAGCGAGATCACACGACATCTCGGGGTGCTCAACGCACAGCAGTGGCGTCAGATCATTATCGATACCTACAAAAACCTCGACCGCTACAACAATGCCACTACCCCTTCCGAACCTCACTGGACAGCCATAGACTCACTCAACCCGATGAATAGCGGGGATGTCGACTGGCAGAGCGTGATGTACAAGAAGGCATGGCAGTACCAGGCTGAACTGTCGGTACAGGGCGGCAACGAGAATGCCAAATATGCATTCAGCACCTCGTACCTTAACCAGGATGGGATCATCCTGGCATCCAACTATAAAAGGATAACCTCAAGGCTGAACACTGACTTCAAAGTCTCTGACAGGGTGACCATTGGCCAGAATATCTCCTTCTCCAACGGCAAAAACAACAGGATTAATGCCGGCGGTACCGGCAACCTGAGCCTCGTGCAGTCAATCCTGGTCAGACCCCCGGTTTATTCCCTGACCTATCCCGACGGCTCTCCCATATATTACTTCAACGGTAAGAGAAACCCGGTGGGCATGGCGGTGGAGTGTACCCACCTCAACACCACCAACAGGCTTATCGGGAACCAGTACCTGGAGTATGACATCATTGAGGGACTGAAATTCCGTACCAACCTGAGTGTCGACTTCATATCGATGAAGGAGGATGAGTTCTATCCCACGACAGTTGACTATCGCGCAGGTTACAACTGGGGTGCCGTAAGGGCCATCAGCAATCTTACCTGGGCCAATGAGAACTACCTTACCTACAACGGGACATTCGGCGAGGGTCACGATTTCGCCGCCCTTGCGGGCTTCAGCATGCAGGAGTGGAAGAATGAGACCACCGGCCTCAACGGGACATACTTTGCAAGTGACAATATACGTACTCTCAACGGCGCCGGCACCATCTCAAACCAGGCTGTGAACACCACCGATGAGCATGCCATGCTCTCCTACTTCGGAAGGTTAACCTGGAACTACAAGGGCAAATATATTGCTGAAGCCAACATCAGGGCTGACGGTTCTTCAAGGTTCGGCGCCGAAAACAGGTTCGGTTATTTCCCCTCGGCTTCGGCAGCATGGAGGTTCTCCGACGAATCCTTTACTGACGGCCTCGGGTTCCTTACTGACGGAAAGATAAGGCTGAGCGTCGGACAGACCGGTAACGAATCGATACCAAACTACATATCAGGAGGCGAGTTTGCCATAGGCACCAACTATCTTACCAACTCGGGGGCCGCACCTACCGTGATGCCCAACCAGGCACTGAAGTGGGAGGTCACCACCCAGTATAACCTCGGTATTGATCTGGCCATGTTCAACAACCGCGTTACACTGATCGGAGACTTTTATATAAAGAACACATCCGACCTGCTCTTTGCCGTTCCCATACCTGAGACTACAGGTTTCACCTCCCTCACCAGAAACATAGGAGATATCTCGAACAAGGGGATGGAGTTTTCCGTCATCACTCACAACTTCGACGGCGAATTCCAGTGGACCACCAATTTCAATCTGGGCTTTAACCGCAACACCGTAGTATCCCTTCCGCAGGATGTGCTTACAAACGGCTTCATACAGAATGGTACCTATCACATCCTCAAGGAGGGTGAACCTATAGGTGTATTCTACGGCTGGAAGTTCCTCGGCGTCTATTCGCGTGATGAGGACAACGTCAACGATGTTCGCTTCGGATCCACCTCCGGCAAGCCGTTCAAGGGCGGTGACCCGATCTGGGATGACCTCAACAATGACAACGTCATCAATGACGATGACAAGCAGATAATCGGTAACGCGCAGCCGCTCTTTGCCGGGGGGCTGAACAACGATTTCTCATACAGGAACTTTTCACTTAACGTTTTCCTGCAGTTCTGCTATGGCAACGACATCTACAGCCATCTCAACAATATGCGCAACTGGGTCTTTGCCTATAACAACGTCTCCACCGATGCACTCAACAGGTGGAGAGAGCAGGGTGATGTCACCAACTACCCGGCTCCAACCCGCAATGACCCGCTCAGGAATGAATATCTGAGGGTGTCCGACCGCTGGGTGGAAGACGGCTCATACATGCGCCTCAAAAATCTGACCCTCTCTTATACCATCCCTTCGGAGATAACCTCCAGGGCAGGTATCAGCAGGCTGAGGGCCTATGTCACGGGACAGAATCTCCTGACCTTTACGCATTATACCGCCTATGATCCTGAGGTCAACTCCTACGACGGACTTCAGATAGGTGTCGACGAGGGTGCATACCCGATGAGCCGTACGGTAATCTTCGGTATCAACATGGAATTTTAAAAATGACGGCTATGAAACTACAATATATCAAGACAGCAATAATCGCCATCGTACTGCTTCAGTTGACAGCATGTACAGATATCCTTGACAAGGATCCCGTCAGCAGCTTTTCAGCATCAGGCTTTTACAAGACCACTGCCGATGCCCAGGCCGGCGTGTACGGAGTCTATGATGCCGCACAGTCGGTCTTCAGCTACAACTTCTGCTACTGGGGCGAAGGCAGGGCTGACAATGTGCAGACTGCACAGACGGGGGAATCACTTACTCTCCTTTCGAACAATCTGACCGCCACAGCCTCCTCGGCTGACTGGTCGGCTCTCTACCGCATGATAAGCAGGGCCAATTATGCTATCAGGTATATCCCTGATGTATACGAGGAAGACAATGCAACAGGAAAGCAACTCATAGGGCAGGCACGTGCCCTGAGGGCCCTGGCATACTTCTATGTGGCAAGGGTATGGGGCGACGCTCCCTTCATTACTGAACCCTATACCTCCGGTGACCAGGATATCTTCATCTCAAAGACCAGCAAGGAGATAATACTTGATCAGGTTGAAGAGGACCTGAAGTATGCAGCAGCCAATTGTGTTGACAAGTTCAACAGCAACAATGACCGCATCATGTTCACCAAAGGCAGTGCCAATGCCATCCTCACACAGGTTTATATGTGGAGGCACAAGTACTCAGAGGCAGTAGCCAGCTCTGCCCTTGTGATGTCGAATTCGCTCTACAGCCTTGTCGCCATCGCAGACTGGGGCAAGATCTTCTCGGCAAGCTATTCCAAGGAGAGCATCTTTGAGGTTGGTTACAACGATACCGAAACCAACGGACTGAGGATACTCTACGCCATCGGATCATATGCAATCTACACTCCCTCTGTCAGGTGGAAAGAATCCATCGAGGAGGGTGATCGGAGGGAGGATTTTGTCTACGACATGGTCCCCGCTGATCCGAAGGCCATCTGGAAATACCTTGGCAGGGGCGAGAGCGACGAGGTTGCCACGCCTGCAAAACAGAACATCGTACTTACCAGGCTTGCTGATATAATGCTTTTGAGAGCAGAAGCCCTCAACAAGATAGGAGGAGAGGCCAACAAGACAGAGGCACTGTCACTGCTGAATACCATCAGGGTTCGCGCAGGACTTGTTCCTTTCGATACCGAGGGTGACGCCATTGCCATGTATGGCGACCTTGAATCGGCTATACTGCATGAGAGGTCTGTTGAACTCTGTTTTGAGGGTCACCGCTGGTTTGACCTGGTGAGAACTGGCAGGGCCATATCAACAATGGGTCCTGTCAACGGCCTCAGCAGTGAGGCTAATCTTGAGTGGCCTGTTCATCAGAACTCTCTGAACAAGAACCCGAATCTGGCACAGAATCCTTTCTACAACTAGGAATGCTGCCACGAATAATCAAAGAAACAAACTATGGAAAAGAATAATATAAATTCAAGGAAGATGCGGCTGCTGAAGATGCTGTTCGTGCCGCTCATCGTCTCAGCCATGCTTGCATCATGCGAGATTCAGCCTGACTACGAATATGAATACGGAAACCCCGGGGGAAAGCTCAATATGACTGCCCTGGAGTTTATTCAGAGCACCGACTCCCTCTCGCTTATGGAAGAAGCTATTGCAGCCACCGGGCTTCAGAGCCTCTACTCCGGGACAACTGTCCGGACATTCATCGTCCCCAGGAACAGCGCCTTCAGGGCATACATGAAGAGCAACGGATTTGCAAACATAGCAGCTATACCTGTTGATGCACTGGAGGCAGTACTCAAGTATCATGTCGTCAATGCGAAGGTGATCTTCACTGACCCGGAACTGCTGCAAAGCAACAACCCGATTGCATATACGACAGAGAGCGGCTCGGTGATGTATCTCTCGCATAATACCAGTTACCAGGGGGTGATCAACCAGGGAACCAAAAAGAGCTGGACGATCATTACGTCGAACCTGGAACCGACAAACGGGGTTATTCATATTACGGCAGATATAGTCTATTTGTCGATCTGATCCGCTGTAGCTCACATGCAGGTTAGTTTTAAGGTTGGAGAAGAGACGGGCGATCCAATGTGGTTGGAATTCTGAGCAGATCGCCTGTCTGCTTCTTCAAATGCCTGCAGAGGCCTCATTTATTAATTTCCCGGACCCCGGTTTGACATTCAGGGCCGCGAACCAATGCTTGATCGCAATGAAGGTTAATAGATATAAACACCTTAACGTCAATGTTTTCCCTACAAGAGGCGAGATGGGCCTTGCAGCAGGGAGGGATGTTGAGGCCTGCATGGCCCGACTGCTTGAGGTTAAGGATGAGATAAGGATGGTCTTTGCAGCAGCACCATCACAAAATGAGATGCTCGATTATCTTGCTGAATCAGAACTTATTGACTGGGGCAGGGTGACAGCATTTCATATGGATGAGTATATTGGCCTCAACGGCGGGGCTGAGCAGCTCTTTTCGCTTTATCTGACCCGAAGGCTATTCAGCAGGGTGAAGATGAAAGGTGTTCATCTGATCAACGGCAACGCAGACCCGGCGAAGGAAGCAGAGAGATATTCCGCCCTGATCAGTGAGGCCCCAATAGACATCATCTGCCTGGGAATAGGCGAGAACGGTCATATCGCCTTCAATGATCCGCCTGTGGCCGACTTCGGTGATCCACTTATTGTCAAGAAGGTGGCACTTGACCGGTCGTGCCGCATGCAGCAGGTCAACGAAGGCTGTTTTGCAGCACTGGAGGAGGTGCCGGAAAAGGCACTGACACTGACCATTCCTGTCATCTTCGGAGCATCGCACCTCTTCTGTGTGGTGCCCGGCAGCAGCAAGAGAGAGGCCGTACATAATACCATAAACGGACCTGTCACAACTGCCTGCCCTGCTTCTGTGCTGCAGAGGCATCCCGACTGCTGCTTCTATTTCGACAGGGATTCCTTCGGAGAAGAGTAAATTTTGTAAGTTTATCGGATGAGCGGAGGACGGAGAAGATTCATAAGAAATATGTTTGCAGGCACTGCCGGTGCTGTTCTGGGGGGATTGACCATTAACGCTGCACCGGCAGCTGCCTTCAGACGCCTCTTCTTCAACCCTGCGGAGGAGGGCAAGGCTCTCTTCCCCTTTATGAAGTATGTTCCCCTTTACAGTTTCGGCGACTATATTCCGAAGGACCAGGGTGGCAAGTTTATACAGATGGCACTTATAGGCTCGGAGGATGATGAGGCAATAGTGGCAGCCATTCGCGGGGGTGTGCTGTCAGAGGTTTACGGTGACCCCATTAGCTGGCAGAAATATGAGAAAAGCGAGATAGAAAAGAGTGTCTGGCTCAACAGGTTCTACTTCCTTCCATCTTTTGCCAGGATGTACCACCTCAGCGGCGACAGGTCGTACCTCGATGATATGATGCGCATCATCAGGCAATGGATCACGGATAATCCGCGCCTGCCTGACTCCCACCGCACAACATACAACTGGCGCGACATGCAGGTGGCCTGGCGCTCAATCCATCTCTCCTGGTGCTGGTATCTCGGAGAAAAGGGCCTGACGGATGAGGAGAAGAGAGTGATTGCCGGTACGCTCAGGGAGCACGCCCACATACTCCTGACAGGGTTCGGGCAGGCGAGACTCAATGAGTTCAACCACCAGTCGCACGGCGGCCTTGCCATGCTCTACCTGGGGGTGCTCTTCCCTGACCTTGACGATGCGGCCGAGCTTCGCCGGAAGGCTATGATCATTCTCAATCATCATCTGGCGAATGCCTTTTATGCTGACGGAGGCAACGTGGAGCAGATGTTCGGCTACTATCCCTTCCAGGCACATCTCTTCAGGGATGCATTTCTGCTCTGCACCGCCAATGGCATTGAACCGCCGGTGAATTCCCTGCCCATGCTTCGAAAGATGGCACTATACCTTGCTGGCGTCGGGAGACCTGACGGCACCGTACCCGGGGTGAATGACTCTTACGAGATGCCGGTGAAGCCCATACTGGATACTATAAACGATATACTTGGAACGATGGCAGTCGCAGGCAGCCAGGCATCAGCCTTTTTCCCTGATACCCAGGTGGCTGTGATGAGAGGAGCAGAGGGGGGCGGCTGGTATCTGCTTGCCAACCCCGCCTCGGTGATCGGAGCCCACGCCCATGCCGGCAGGCTGGGGTTTGAACTCTGGAACAGCGGTGCTCCGGTGATCATCGACAGCGGATGCTGTAACTATGATGAACCGGAGCTGGTATCCTGGTACCGGACAACCAGGGCACACAATACGGTAATAGTCGACGGGGTGACCGAGGAGGCTACCTCATCCACGATACTGTGGGTGCCAAGGAGGGAGACGCCCAACAGGATAACGGAGTGGAAACCCGGTAAGGAGCTTTCCTCACTCACAATGGTGTCGCCAGAGGAGGAGGCCACAAATGCATCAGTGCGCTGGAGCAGGACGATCACACTGGTAAGGGATCGGTTTGCAGTGATAAGTGATTCCTTCGAGACGGAAGGCGAACACAGCTATGAGATACTGCTGCACTTCCCGCCATCGGAGATGACCCCCGACACGACAGGGAAAGTGGTCAGCATCAGAACTGACAGGGTGACCGAAATCCATGCCACTGACACCTCGGGTGAGGGCAGGTTTGTGGCCGGCACCGGCCTGGTAAGCATCAGGGGCCGCTCCGAAGAAGCACCCGTGGCATCGTACATGCTGAGGGGGAGCGGTAGCATGAGTGCACATATCCTGGTTGTCCCGTCATCGGGGGGGGAGCGCGGAACACTGGTGAAATTCAAAACCCGCAGGGGTGTCACCGCGGTCACTGTCAGGGAAAGTAACGGGACCAGGACCCGCATCACCATCACAGGCAGAGGAGTGAAACTTATATGATACTAAAAGAGCCTGCACCATGAAGAACTGTTCAATGACGAAGAAAAAGAGTGTATTGCTTTTTGTGACTGCACTAGCGATGAGTATGTTTTCAGGATGCAATAGCGGCGTTTCCCGGGAGCAGCATACAGAAGAGATACCTTTGATGGTTGATAACCAGTTTACAGTCAGAGGTTTTCACGTCGATCTCAGGATACAGGTAATGACTATGGATGCCCTGAAGGCACTGGCAGATGATCTGGCAGCCTTCGGTATGAATACCCTCGTGATGGAGTGGGAGGCATCATATCCCTATCAGAATAATGCAACTATCTCCAGTGAACTGGCATATACCCGTGAGGAGGTGAGATCGTTCGTGGATTACTGTGAAGACCTGGGAATAGATGTGATTCCCCTGCAGCAGTGTTTCGGGCATGTAGAGTACATACTGCGCCACGACAGGTACAGTGAGCTGAAGGAAGACCGCAAGGAGATCTCGCAGCTCTGCCCGCTGAAGGAAGAGGATGACAGTCTGTTGTTTGCCGACCTGTTTGCTGATATGGCCTCTATGCACCGGTCCGACTACATCCACATCGGCGGAGATGAGACATACCTCCTGGGACACTGCCCCGCCTGCTCGCTCAAGGTTGCCACGGAGGGCAAGTCGAAGCTCTTTGTCGATTATATGAAGATGATGTGCGACATAGTGATAAGCCTCGGCAAGAAACCGGTGATGTGGGCCGACATTCTGCTCAAATACCCGGAGGCAGCTTCGGAGATGCCTGAAGAGACTATCTTCATCGACTGGAACTACGGGTGGAAGACAAATTATTTTGGCAACATAGCGGCTCTGCAGGAGCAGGGCCTCGAGTTCTGGGGCTCACCCTCCATAAGAAGTCACCCTGATAACTCATATGTCACCTGCTGGGAGAAGCATTTCAACAACCAGCGCGACTTCATACCCTACTCCAGGGAGGCTGGTTATACCGGCATTGTGATGACCTCCTGGTCTACTTCAGGCCTTTATGGCTTCACCTGGGACGTGAACTACGAAGTGACAGACATGGAGCAGGTAAGGAACACCTGGCCCCTGTCGGGGTTCCGGATACTGCTGGCTTCCTACGCTGAGGCTCTCAATAGCCTCGATCCACTTGATCCTCATGCCTTTGTCGTCAGCTACGCCCGGGAGCGTTTTGGCCTGACGGTCCCGGAGGGCGAACAGGTGTGGGAGATTCTTACCATCTCCCCGGAGCTGATTGTCAACGGCAAACCGGCAACATCACCTTCAATAGCTGCTATGAGAGAGACGGTGGAGGATGCCGTTGCAAAGATGAAGAGCCTGAAGCCTATGAGCAACAGGGATGAGTTTGAACACTTCAGGCTGATGCTCGATATAAGGCTGCACTATCTAAAGTTCAAGGAGGCAGAAGAGCGTTTCAATTCACCAGGTTTCTCCATTGATGACAGGGAGAGCGTGGTTGCCGACCTGGAAGCGCTGATAGCGGAGACGAAGGATCTTGACAGGCGCTTTGCGAAGCTGAACAGGGGCTTTCTTTATGAGACGGAGATAGCGCAGCAGAATATGATCAGGAACCGGAAGCTATTTCTTCTTCACAGGAGGCTTACGGGTAACAGGACACTGTAACATGAAGGTTATGACCAGGTTTCTTGTGCTGCTGGCGCTGCTCGGTGCCTCCTCCAGTGTGGTTTCGGCGCAGGATGAACGAACTCTCTTTTTTCCGCGCTCCACGGTATATGTGGAACATATGCCCCCTTCCGACAGGGTATGGCTCTTTGTGCTGGCAGGACAGTCGAATATGGCTGGCCGGGGCCTGGTGGAGCCGTGCGACACAGTACCCCATCCGCGAATCTTTGCGGTGACGCCTGATAAAAGATGGGTGGTCGCAAAGGAGCCGCTGCAGCTGTACCAGCCGGCGCTGACGGGACTGGGTCCGGGGATGGCATTTGCCAGAGCTTTGATAAAGGAGCTTGATGAAGATATCTGTATCGGCCTGATACCCTGCGCCGTGGGGGGCAGCTCAACGAATGACTGGCTGACAGATTCACTATATAACGGCGTGCGGCTGAAGAGTAACATGACAGATAAGGTCAGGTGGGCGATGGATTACGGTACCGTTAAGGGAGTAATCTGGCACCAGGGTGAATCAGACGCCAACGCCGAAAAGATTCCTCACTACAGGGAGAACACCGAGGCTCTTTTTGAATATTTCCGCAGTGTGGCAGGCGACCCGGAGCTTCCGATAGTCGCCGGGGAGCTGGGAATATTCCCCGGGGTTGAGAAGAAGAGGCTGGAATACCTTCAGATCAACGATATCCTTTCATACATCTCAGAGGAGGATCCCAATATGGTCCTTGTCCGCTCCTTCGGTACACAGCCCAAGGCTGATAACGTCCATTTTGACGGTCCCTCCCAGAGAGCAATGGGCAAAAGATATGCACTGGCGTGGCTCTCGCTGGGGCGAAGCAGAAACAGATAAAAGATACAGATATGCAGCTTATTGACTGGATTGTCCTTACAGTATACTTTGTGTTGCTGATATCGGTAGGCTTCTGGGCTTACATGAGGGTGAAGAACTCGGCCGACTTCTTTACTGCCGGGGGAAAACTGCCATGGTGGCTCTCGGGTGTCTCCCACCATGTCTCAGGATATAGCGGGGCGGTATTCGTCGCCTATGCAGGCATTGCCTACACCCATGGATTTACAATCTATGTCTGGTGGGCCTGTGCCGTGGCAGCTGCAACCTTCCTTGGAGCCCACCTCATTGCCCCCCGCTGGGCGAGACTGAGGATAGCCACCGGGATACAGTCGCCCACAGAATACCTTCTGACACGCTACAATCTCAACACCCAGCAGCTTATAGCCTGGTCGGGTGTTATCATAAAGATATTTGACGTGGGTGCCAAATGGGCGGCCATAGCAATTCTTCTCAACATATTCGCAGGCACATCCTTCCTCACCGGAATACTCCTGGCAGGTTCAGTCTCGCTTATCTACAGTACTCTAGGAGGACTGTGGGCTGATGTGGTGAACGACTTCGCCCAGTTCCTGGTGCAGCTGGTGGCGGGCATCACCATGTTTGTGATAGTACTGGTAAACCTCGGTGATGGAGCGTCAGGCTTCTTTACCGTGTGGGAGAGGCTCCCCGAAGGACACTCCTCTCTCTTCAGCGATCCCTATACATGGCAGTTCCTGGTTGCCATGGTCATCATAGACTTCTTCAGTTACAGCGGAGGCACCTGGCACCTGGCCACAAGGTTCATCGCATCATCATCGGGGCAGGTGGCGAAGAAGGCTGCCACACTCTCATCCATACTTTACCTCCTCTGGCCCATAGTGCTCTTCTTTCCCATGTTTGCTGCACCGATATTCCTGCCAGGATTGGAGGACCCGACACAGTCGTACGGACTGCTGGCTATAAAATTCCTGCCTGCCGGCCTGGTAGGGCTGGTGATGGCGTCGCTCTTCACAAACACACTATCAATGACCTCCTCTGACGCCAACACCATATCAGCCGTCATTACCCGCGACATAATGCCCCGCTTTATCAAAGGGTTTGCTGACTACAGCAGGAAGAAAACACTCCTGATAGCCAGGATATCCACCTTCTCATTTACCGTTCTTACCATTGTCATTGCCATCAACGCTGAGAGCTTCGGAGGCGTGTTCGGGCTTATAGTATCATGGTTTGCAGCTCTCCTTGGTCCCATAGCCATACCGATGATCCTGGGTCTGCTGCCTGCCTTTCGCAGGTGTGACAGCAGGGTTGCCATCCTCTCTATTGTTGCCGGTATTGCCGGGTTCATAATAGTAAAACTCATCCCGGGTGCATCACTGGCCCTGGAGGTGGGAGTGCCTCTCTTTACATCCTTATTGTTGTATATTGTAACCGGGTTGCTCAGCAAAAGAGTGGTCCCTGAAAAGGTTGACACCCTGCTGAATTCGATCCGTGATTAAGAGGCAGGCATGACTATGCACAACGATGACAATATCATTACCGGCCGTCTCTATCTGACAGGAGAGGCTGTGAGACTCACCCTCGGGAACGGAGTTATAGCTGATGTGGAGACGGCATTGGAGGATGACGACAAGAGCCTGTTGATAGCACCGGGACTGACCGATCTGCAGGTCAACGGCTATGCGGGACTCGATCTCAACACTGATCCTCTTCTTCCCGAAACGGTGAGGGACATATCCGTGAAGCTCTGGAATGAAGGAGTGACTACTTTCTTCCCGACAATCATTACCAACAGCAGTGAGAACATAAGCAGGTCTGTAAGAGCTATTTCCGATGCCTGCAGTCGTTTTCCTGAGGCAGCCGGGGCTGTGGGAGGCATTCATCTCGAGGGGCCTTTCATCTCTCCGGAGGATGGTGCACGGGGAGCCCATCCTGCTGAGTATGTCAGGCCTCCTGACTGGAAGCTCTTCCGTGAATGGCAGGAGGCATGCGGCGGGATGATACGCATCATCACCCTCTCTCCCGAATGGCCGGAAGCTGCCGGTTTCATCAGACGGGCAGCGGAGAGCGGCGTGACAGTTGCCATAGGCCATACCTCAGCCACCCCCGGACAGATCAGGGAGGCCATAGCTGCAGGGGCGACACTCTCAACCCATCTGGGCAACGGCTCGCACCAGATGCTGCCAAGGCACCGGAACTACATCTGGGAACAGCTGGCAGCAGATGAGCTATATGCTTCCATGATCTCTGACGGGTTTCATCTCCCTGACGCAGTGATGAAGGTGTTTCTCAGAATGAAACCGGGAAGGATAGTCCTGGTCAGCGATGCCACATCTCTTACAGGTATGCCGCCGGGAGACTATATCACACACATAGGAGGTGAGGTAACCCTCACCAAAGCAGGGAAGCTGCATGTAAAAGGGAACCCTGACATGCTTGCCGGATCAGGCAAATCGCTGCTGCATTGCGTTGAGACCGTTGCTGCCAAAGGGCTGTCCACCCTGGCCGAAGCACTTGATATGGCCGGCAGAATCCCTTATAGGATGGCAGGGCTACCGGGCGACTGCCTGCCGGTTCGCGGCGGAGTGGCTGACCTGGTCATGCTGAGAGAGGAGAGTGGCGGATTGAAGGTTGTCAGAACGATAAAATCAGGTATTACGGTTTTCAGAACATAATATTCGATATGATTGGCAGACAGGAATTATTTTTACCTCAATTAGCTCTTCTGTTCCTGTTCCTGGCCCTGGCAGGATGCTCCGGCAGGGATAGGGAATTTGAAATACCTGAAGGAGCACGTGTCATAAGCTTCTCCGGTTATGAATGGGTTGTATCCTCCTCCGGAGACAGGAAGGTGGGTCCCGGACCCAATTACTTCTCCGATGCGGAGGAGAATGTCTGGGTGGATGAACGTGGAAGGCTACACCTGAAGATCACCTGGAGCGATGGCCGGTGGAACTGCGCCAGGGTCGAGCTTGCAAGGCACACCGGTTATGGCAAATATGTCTTTTATGTCTCCTCAAGGCCGGATAGCCTCGATCCACAGGTGGTATGGGGCCTCTATACCTATATGAACGACCAGGAGGAGATTGACATTGAGTTTTCAAGATGGGGAATAGAGAATAATCAGGAGGCCCAGTACGCCATTCAGCCATCCCACATAACAGGCAACAGGGCGCGCTTCAGGATGAACATGGAGGGAGACTATTCAACACATCTCTTCCACTGGACAAAAAAGTGGATCGATTTTGCCAGTTACCACGGCCACGGGCTTCAGCCGGTCAATGAATCCCTGATCATCGCCCGCTGGCGTTATTACGGCAACCACATACCCCCTGACAGTGACGAGAGGCTGAAGATGAACCTCTGGCTCTTCAGGGGCACACCGCCCCTGAACGGCAGGGAGACAGAAGTGATGATTGATCGTGTTGAGATCCAATGACCGATGAGCAGTTCAACTGAAATAAAAAACAAGCCTGGGGAGACTGACGGTACTTCAGGCAGGCTCTACAGCCTCGATGCCCTCAGGGGTTTTGACATGTTCTGGATCGCCGGGGGACAAAAGCTGGTATGGGCGCTGGCAACCGTAACAGGGTGGCCCCTCTTTTCCTGGATGAACTCCCAGATGCATCATGTGGAATGGAACGGCTTTGCCTTCTATGATATGATCTTTCCTCTCTTCCTCTTCCTGGCCGGTGTGTCAATGCCATACTCCTTTTCGGCGAGGGAGAAGCGGGGAGAAACACGGAAAAAGATATACATCCATGCCCTGAAGAGGATGCTGGTCCTGGTTGTACTGGGGATGCTCGTCAACAGGATACTGGAGCTGAACCCTGACAATCTGCGGTTTGCAAGCGTGCTGGGAAGAATCGGTGTTGCATGGTTTCTGGCCGCCATGATTGTACTCAACGCAGATATAAGATGGCAGGTGGCATGGTTCTGGGGACTGCTGATAGTCTACTGCCTGCTGATGCTCCTGGTACCGGTGCCGGGACAGGGAGCAGGCATACTCACCCCGGAGGGTAACCTGGCCGGTTACATCGACAGGCTGCTGTTGCCGGGAACGATGTATACGGAGTTCAATGAGCCGGAGGGTATCCTGAGCACCATCCCTGCCGTTTCAACGGCCCTCCTTGGCGTCTTTGCCGGACACCTGCTCCGTGGAGAGAGAAGGGGTCTGACAGGGACAGGAAAAGCACTGATACTTATCGGGGCAGGCATTGTCAGCCTCCTTGTGGGATTACTCTGGGGCACCTTCTTCCCGATAAATAAAAGCCTATGGACCAGCTCTTTTGTACTTTATGCAGGCGGATGGAGCCTGATGCTGCTGGGTATATTTTACCTGCTGACCGATGTGTGGAAGGTGAGAAAATGGGCCTTCTTCTTTATGGTTATTGGGATGAACTCCATTACAATCTACGTACTGCAGCACAGGATACTGAGGTTTGACATCATCAGGGACTTTTTCCTGAAAGGGATACATGATCTTTCGCCGTCCGGGCTGCAGCCGTTCATAAATTCACTCGGCTATATTGCCGTGGTCTGGTTGTTTCTCTGGTTTCTGTATCGTAACAAGATATTTCTTAAAGTCTGAACTGCCATGAAAACCCCTGCACTTAAAGGATATGCTGTTGCAGCCTGTCTGCTGGCATTGCTGCCACTCCTTAATTCATGCGCTGAGCGCAGTGCCAGGGTCTCATATGAGCCCCTGGCAGTAATCCCGAATCCGGCATTGTTGGCACCTGCAGAAGGTGAGTTCATGCTCAACCCTGAGACTGGTATTTACATGGATCCGTTATTCGGATCGGCAGGCGCCACCGTGGAAATGTTCAACGATTTCCTGGGCATGCATTACGGGAGTGTCAGGGTAAGTGAGCTGCAGCAAAGCAAAGGCAGTAACCTTATAGATGTCAGGTTTGACAGCCTTGTTGCCTCACCCGAGGCCTACACTTTAATCGTGACCGGTGATGCAATCACCATTGGTGCCGGTGACGATGCCGGCCTGTTTTATGCCTTTCAGACCCTCATGCAACTCATATGGCCTTCGCAGGAGGCTGTACGGGGGGAGATTGCAATACCATGTGTTGAAATCAGCGACTCACCACGGTTCAGGTGGCGGGGCATGCACCTCGATGTCTCCAGGCATTTTTTCCCCAAGGAATTTATCTTTAAGATGCTTGATGCCATGGCGATGCATAAGATCAATACCTTTCACTGGCACCTGACCGATGACCAGGGATGGAGGATTGAGATAAAAAAGTACCCGGAGCTCACCGCTGTCGGCGGATGGCGCGACGAGACGCTCATAGGCCACGGCAGCGAAACGCCATGGGTCTATGACGGAATGCGGTACGGCGGGTACTATACACAGGAGGATGTCCGCGAGGTGGTGGAGTATGCCGGCCGGCTTCATATCAATGTGCTGCCGGAGATAGAGATGCCCGGTCATGCCGTGGCGGCACTGCGTGCCTATCCGGAGCTCTCCTGCACCGGAGGACCTATCCCTCAGTTCAACAGGTGGGGAGTGTCGGAAGATGTCTTCTGCGCCGGTAAGGAGGAGACCTATGAGTTCCTTGAAGGGGTCCTGGGTGAGGTCGCTGAACTCTTTCCGTATGAGTATATTCATATCGGCGGCGATGAGTGCCCAAAGGTGCGATGGGAGACCTGCCCGCTATGCCAGAAGAGGATTGCGGAAAACAACCTGAAGGATGAGCATGAGTTGCAGAGTTATCTTGTGAGGCGAATGGAAGCCTTTCTTGCAACAAAGGGCAAAAAGATCATTGGCTGGGATGAGATCCTCGAAGGGGGCATTGCAGACAATGCTGCCGTGATGTCATGGCGCGGGCATGAGGGAGGCATCCGGGCAGCCAACATGGGCCATGATGTGGTGATGACACCACACTCATTCGTGTACCTCGATTATTATCAGTCGAAATACAATGAGCCACTGGCAATCGGGGGGATGCTCCCGATGGAAAAGGTATACTCCATCGATATTATGCCACCTGAGATCACAGAGGATAAGAGGATGCACATCATCGGCGCCCAGTCCAACGTATGGACAGAGTACATGGCTGACGAGAAGCATGTTGAGTACATGGTCTTCCCGCGGCTTGCCGCCCTGGCGGAGGCACTATGGACGCCCCGCGAGCGGCTGGACTATGATGATTTTGTCCGGCGCATGGCTGCCCAATATGCAAGGTATGATGCCATGGGTATTAACTATCGGGTGCCATACCCGTCAGGATATGAGGCTATTAACCTGGTGACGGATGGCCGTATCACGGTGGAGCTCTCAAACGGTGTCCCCGGCTCGTCTGTCTGCTACACAACCGACGGCAGTGAACCGGACGGAAAATCAGCACTCTACACCGGCCCGCTGACAATGGAGCCGGAGGGGGAGATCACTCTCAAATCGGTTACCGTGATGCCGGGAGGCAGGATGAGTGCGGTGATGTCAGGCATCTTCAGGAAGGTTGCACTCAGTGAGGCTATTCTTTCTGATGCGGCAAAACTTCAGCAGGGTCTGCGATTCAGCCTTTACAGAGGAGCATTTGACACGGTAAGGGATTTCGGAGAAAATGCAGACTCTTCCGGTACTGTCAACGCCATCAGGATTCCGGCGGGAGCCCCTGCTGAGAATTTCGGGCTGGTTCTTGAGGGTTACATCATGGCACCCGCTGACGGCATCTTCTCATTTTTCACCGGATCAGACGACGGTGTCAGGGTTTATATCGACGGGGAGCTTGTTGTTGACGGGGATGAGATTCATCACGGTATCACAAATGAAGGCAGGGTTGCCCTTAAGACTGGCATGCACCGTATAACAGTCCGGTACTTCCAGAGGCTTTACAGGCAGAGCCTCAGCCTGGGATGGGAGGGTCCGGGTGTTGCCAGGCAGATGGTGCCGCCGGAAGCGCTGTTTCGCGAGGCGTACTGACCGGTAAGGGCCAGGAAATGATTCTGTCCGGTTCCACCGGCAGACCAGGGGTGATGTCGCACCACTCCTCGCCGGAGCGGGAGGGAGGACGATCACTCATCCCTTGCCTCAAACCTGCTCCAGACCTCTCTGGCTAACCGTTCGTTTTCAATTATTTCATTGGCTATCGCGAGGTTATGTGCTGCCTTGGAGGCGAGTGAGGCGGATGATGAGCGGGTGAGCTCCGTAAGCGGACCTATCGCCTCTTCGGGGTTGCCCCCGATGATCAATAGGTTGAGTTTGGTCAGCTGACCTCCACCGTACAGCCTCCCGGCATATTGTTCGGTGAAGGGGTAATATTTGCCGATGCAATCCCGCGCGGCAGCCTCCGTCAGGATCTTTATCCTGTTCTTCTGACTGGAAAGAGAGGGGCCACCGATCATGCCGAAGATGGTGAATTTCGATTTGACATAGACGTTTTTTTCGCCGGCACACCTGTCAAGGACCTCTCCCTCTGCGGTGTAGAGGGTCATATAAGTGTTAGCGAAGAGATAGAAATCCTTGGCAAGCATATTGCCCCCTTCATCGTTCTCGGCAAGGTACATCTCCCAGTCAACCCAGAGCCTTATTGAATCAAGCGCCACCAGCAGGTGCGAATCGTATTTGTCGCAAATGGCCCTCACTGTGTCACGGAATTCCGGGTTCTGCATCGACATTACCGTAAATCCCTTTCTCAGGGTGTCGGCAATCATGAATACCGCCCGCGGGTCTTTCTGTATCATCCCTGACAGGCCGATAGAGTAACCATTTACTGCCGCAGCATAACCTTCTTTATGCCTGTTCTTTATGGACTCCCGGTCCTGGTAGTCAAAGAAGTTGACAAATATGAATCTGTTGTTGTCTGCAGGCAGGGTTGCCTCGGGAGGGGATGTCCTCTCCATACGTACTATTGTGCTGCAGGAGCTTGCCACGGCTGCAATGATGATGAGAGCAAGTGGTAGTGAGATTCTTTTCATCGGTGCTGATATGTTAGAACCCTGGTTTTCTTTTTCAATGGTCTCCCTGATGACCTGGTCCTGCCTCATCAATGCCCACCGGGCAGGACCTGAACATCTTTTTCGCAGATGACATTATGCCAGTCACTGTTAAAGATACGACAAAGAGATGATAATCCGTCTATCCTGCGTATAAACTCCCCTGATGGTCCCGTGATGCTGAATGTTCAGATGGCCTGCAGGGCAGGTGACTGATGTCAGCATGCAACCTTTTTTCAGGTTTGGCAGTATAACTGCTGTACATCGTCAAATGACCAAAGACAAAAGCTATGAAGAAATATGCTGCACTACTGGCAGTAATGGCCATGCTGGCTGTTGCCTGCTCCAAAGAGGCTGATCCCAGGGTCGTGGAGGAGGGAGTGGTTGACCATAATGCCACCTCGCTCTCTGCAATACCTGCCGAATGGCTCAACAAAGTCAGATCGGATCTTCACATAGCATACGGGCATACCTCTCACGGGAGCCAGTTGACCGACGGCATGCGAGGCCTGGTATCATTCCTGGGCCCGGAATATGCATGGAACAACGGCGGCACGGGTGGCGCCCTTGACCTTCACGACTATGCCATGCCGGGCGACCTGGGCAATCCCAACTTCACCCAGTGGGAGAGGGAGACACGCAGCTACCTCGACGCCAATGGTGATGTGAATGTCATCATCTGGTCATGGTGCGGGCAGGTCTCTTCAGCCACCGAGGCCGACATCAGCACCTACCTCAGCCTCATGACCGGACTGGAGGAGGATTATCCCGGCGTAACCTTCGTCTATATGACAGGGCACCTGGACGGTACCGGCCTCACCGGCAATCTCCACAGGCGCAATGAGCAGATCAGAAGTTACTGCCGCAACCACAAAAAGTTCCTGTATGACTTTGCCGACATAGAGTCATATGACCCTGAGGGTAAGTTCTACCATGACAAATGGGCAAACGACGGCTGCTATTATGACAACGACAATAACGGTTCTCTCGAGTCGAACTGGGCTATCCGGTGGCAGGAGTCACACACCGAGGGTGTCGACTGGTATAGTTGTGGCGCGGCACATACGCAGCCTCTGAATGCCAACTTTAAGGCCTACGCAGCCTGGCACCTGTGGGCACGCATAGCGGGCTGGAACGGCAAATAGGATAATAAAGGAATCACCCGGCCTGGAGATTTCCAGGATTTTCTAATATCTACCTTTATTTTAATGCTGGAAAAGGGGCGCTCACCACACAGGTGAACGCCCCTAACCTCAAATCAACTACCTAAAACTCTACTTATAGTATGATCTCAACTTTGATGTCATCCATGAAGATGCGGTTCTTACCGGCACCTACACCTAATAGTGCATAGTCGCCTCCCAGGAATTTTATCTGGGTCTCGGATGTCGCACCCGTGATGGTGAAGGTGCGGGTGGCTTCCGGTGCGCTCCACATGCCGATGCAGTACTCTGTCACACCCTCTGCCGGATATTCGGGCCAGTTATCAATGATAAACTGGGCCTGGCTGACAGTGCCCGGACCAATGACACTGATGTTTAGGAAATTGTCATCACGTGTCCCGCCTGCGGTCTGGTAAGGTATGGCTTTGAAGGTGACCACTACATCCACTGTGCCGTCAATCTTCGATAGGGCGGGAGAGATAAGGTCAGCACCGTAAGATGTCTTGCCGAGTTTTACAAACCCGTCGCGGGCATAAAGCGGATTGTCATTTGAGAAGGGGTTAAGGGAAGATATCCATCCCATGTCTTTCTCCTCCTGTGTCCAGTTGTCGTAACGGGTCTCCCCGGAGGTGGTATAGAAGACAACGCTGCCGTAATGCAGCCAGCTGAAGTCCTCCTCCAGCACCACGGTGCCGGGCGACTGTGACAGAGTAACAGTCTCAACAACGGTGGGATAGTTGGTGGCACTTACCGTCAGGGTCACCTCGCGCGGGTCGATGCTGGTGTTTTCCTCTGCAACCAGGGTTATCTTCTGGTCAGTGACTGACTGCTCTGTAAGCCAGGAGTCGTCGCTCAGCGAGTAGCTCCAGGCGACATTCGAAGCCACATCAACAAAGAATTCTCCTCCGGCTGCAGGGATGCTCACCGCATCAGGAAGTGTGATATAAGGCACATTGCCGGCCTGCTCAACGCGGAACAGCACAGGCTGTTCCTCTCCGTCAACCACGAAGGCAAAGTTTGAGGTGCGCAGATCGAATGTCTCGTTGGTGCTGACAATAATCTTGAAGATACCGTCATCCTCACCTTTGTCGGGAAAGGCTCTCACCCAGTCGGCTGACTCCTTGTTGACTATCTGCCAGGGCCTGTTGGAACGAACCACATAGCTCTGCGTTTTGGCTGCCTTGGTGACTGTCAGCCCTGTCGGGTTACCCTCAATGCTGAAGAAGGGATCCTCCTGTTCGACCTTCTTCTCACAGGAGGTGAGAAGGAAGATTGAAAGAAGCATCAGCGGCAGGACAATCAGCAGGCAGTTCTTCATTCTGAATAATATTTCTGTTTTCATTCGTATATTTTTTATTTCGTTGGTCGAATGGAACCTGCATGAGCTCTGATAATCAAATCGTGTTGCCAGCTCTTGCAAATGCAAGTTTCATATCGTTGCTTCTATGCATGTTATTTACCTCCCGATATTGCCTGTTTGCTCCACCATACCGGTGTCTTCATGTCATTCGGGCCTCCCA
>CAZFIF010000008.1:0-36687 GCA_964519065.1 uncultured Rikenella sp. | reverse complement strand
ATTTCATCTATGCCTGTCTCAACGGCCTTTTCAATGAACCATTCAAGCCTGTCATAATTCTTCAGGGGAGATATTGCAATATGGAGCCTGTATTCCCTCTTTCCGTAATCATGTTTCACTGAGGTGACCGTTGCGGACATTGCGGAGGGGTCTGGATCGTTGATCACTCCCTTGTAAAGGTTGCCCAGACCGTCGGTGAAGGTGATCTCTTCTCCGTCTCTCATTCGCAGCACTTTCAGGCAGTGTCGTGACTCCTCCCGGCTGAACAGGGCTCTCCCATGCGAAATTTCCACGCAATAAAAAATCTGCATTTTTGCTCTTCTTTTCGCAAATTTACGGATT
The DNA here is from genome assembly GCA_964519065.1 of uncultured Rikenella sp. Lineage (GTDB taxonomy): Bacteria > Bacteroidota > Bacteroidia > Bacteroidales > VadinHA17 > SR-FBR-E99. The sequence continues at coordinate 36,345 of CAZFIF010000008.1, read as the reverse complement.
TTAGCAGTGTAATTTAAATTCCGGCTATGAAGGTAGGAGTTATGTCAGACACCCATGGCTGGGTTGCCCCGGCTGTCTATGAACATTTTGCAGATGTTGATGAGATCTGGCATGCCGGTGATGCAGGAAGCATTGATGTAATAACAGAGCTGGAGTCTTTCAGGCCTCTTCGTGCGGTCTGGGGCAACGTTGACGGGTTTGAAGTCAGGAGAGCCACAGAAGAATATCTCTTTTTCATGGCCGGCACCAGGAAAGTGCTGATAATACATATAGGAGGATATCCTGGTCATTATGCACCGCGTGCCCTGGAGCTCATCAGGGATCTGAAGCCCGACATATTCGTTTGCGGTCATTCGCATATATGCAAGGTTATTTACGACAAAAGCCATAAGATGCTTTGCATCAATCCCGGTGCCGCCGGAAGGACGGGCATGCACCGTGTCATGACTCTCCTTCGGTTTACCGTTGAAGGGGAGGCCCTGACCGGAATGGAGGTGATTGAGTTTGGAAACCGCGGCCGCAGCGGTGATCACTGATCGTACCGGTAGGGATCCTCCTCTCCGAAGCTGCTGCCCCCGCTCTCCATTCGCCTCAGGAACCTCTCCAGCCTGTCAGGCAGTCCGATCATATACTGGTATTCATCACGTGACCTGGCATCCGGATCTCTACGCTCCTTCTCCTTTATACTGTTGAGGAGGTCATTGTAGGAGGAGCTGGATGAGTAGCTCATCATTATTCCCCTGAAGTAGGAGAACCAGTACCATACGTTGTTGCCTGCCTTCAGGTATATGTCAAGCAGGTCTCCCGATCTCTTCCTCTGCAGCTCCACCCAGCCGTCAACATAAACATTAAGCGGTTGGTTCCCGATGAATCCTACGCCGATCTTACCTTCAGAGATGAAAGACATGGAGGAGGGATTCCATACCAGTGTAACGTCGTTGAGCAGCATCTGGAACGAATATTCCCTGGGAAGCGATCTGGCCACGCCGAAGAGCTGAAGCTCCTCATTCAGCGTTCTGGCAGCCTGCACTCCTATCAGGTCACGCATTGCCTTGCTGTTGAATTCAGAGGAGAGGTTAACGGTACGCAGTGTAGGCACGGTCCGTATGTCACCGGCCATGATTTCAAGAGCTTCCGGGCTGTAGTGGAAGGAGAGGCCGAGCATGGTCTGTACCCTTACCTTTGAGGAGTCGGTGTCATGGGTGATCAGACCGGCGCTGCGGAGTTTTACCCGGTCATAGTTGACACCGAAATCGATCATGCCCTCGCTGCGAAGGATGCAGAAGTTTCTGTCGAAAGAGATCATATTGCCGTGGAGGCTCCGGTCAGAGAGCTTCTCAAGAGATGCTATGTGGTACTGGCCCGCACCCCTGTCATGGAACAGGTACCCGCTGGCTGTCATCAGCGGATTGTCACTCCATGACTTCCTTGGGGAGAGGAAAGTGCCGTATACTCCTGCCGAATCAAGTGTGACGAAAGTGCCCGAGAAGAGCAGATTGTCATCCCTGTCTCTCGGTTTTCCGTCAACAGGAATAAGGATATTCATCGGATCGATAAGGGAGCTGAACTTCACCGGCATGTTACCTATATTCTTACATGCAGTGACAATGCCTGCCGCACCTGTGAATCTCAGGTGCTCTTCGGCAGCCCGGAGGCTTACATCGCCGGTGAAAGTGAACGCCGGGCTGAGGGTAAAGTTTTGTGATTCGGGTATATAGCCAATGGCTTTTGTGGCCATGGTGTCGACCCTGATTTCAGAGAACTCTATCACCTGGCTTTCGCCTGTCTCATCAGTATAATCATATTTCCCCGATCCGTAATAGTTGGCACTGCTCTCAATATTTATCCTTGCCGAATGTATGAGGTGCCTGTTGTTTATTGCTACCAGTGCGCTGTCCGTCTGCTTTATTCTTGCCCCCCGCGAGATGTAAAGGACGCCTCCGCCGGGTTGCACAAGCGCATCGGCCACAGGTATGTAATTGACATCCCTCACCTCGAGTGACTCATCCTGCAGGTAATAGGATGCGGAGCCCGACTGAAACTTCACGGTATCCTTCATATTGTTGGTAGAGAGGAATGTCGGTTTCTCGACCATCCCCGGTGGCACCCTGAGAAGCTCGTCAGCAGTTAGGAGTGCCATGGACTCCCTCCCTTTCTGCCACATATCAAGCACCTTGCTTTGCATGTCATATTCAAAGTTGGTCATCCTGGAGAAGTACTCGATGCCGGGAAAGACCACGAATGATGAATCAGTATTGAGGCTGAAGTCAGATTTCTGCTCTGCAAAATCCACATGTGTATTTGCATTGCTGGCCACAAAGCCGTATCCGCTGCCACGGAGTGCCTTGAGATAATAGTCGGAGGTGTCAGCATCCATGGTCATGGCGCCAAAAGAGAATGTCTCCGAGGTTATCCTGGAATCAGCCATCTCTGTCCGGCCGCTTCCCTCAAGCCTGTCAGGCTTGAGTACAAGGGTTCCTTCCATTGTGGTGCCGTTCCCGAACATATCGAAGACCTTTCCCTCGCTGTTCTGGGCGTACCACTCGTCACTGTCGGTGAGCCACTGGATATCCACATCCTCCGAGCTCAGTTCGGGAAACCTCTGCAGCGTGTCAGGCTTCATGGTGAACCTGTCAGCCCTGGTTATCATGAATTCCGGGAAGAAGCGGAACGTATCGGCAACGGCGGTGGCAGTAAGATGGTCGACGCGGCCACTGCCAATCAGTCCGGAGTTGCTCATGCTGAGATGGTTGTAGAGTGTGCCCCGTCCGCTGTATATCGGAATACCTTCCGGTGGAATTGTCATGGAGAAGCCCAGTGATGTGTCGGGTTGCACCGTAAGAACCTGTCGCATGGGCTCCATTATCCCACCCCCGACAAACTCGCCGGAGAGGGCCATATCATCATTTGTGTAATGATCTATGTTATTGTATGTAAATGGATCAAGCTTGAAGTAGAACTTCTCCTTTTCATATAACCCGTCGAGATCACGTATCTCATCATAAAAGATATAGGAGTCTTTGGTGGAATTGATAATGGGGTACTGTCTGAGGCTTTTCAGTCCTGATTTGTTGTGAGGGTCATCAATAAGCAGCCTTGCTGATGCCATCTCAATCATGTTATCGATACGCTTTATCACCGGTCTTCCATACGCATCCCTCTCTTCGGTCTCCACGGCGATCTTCAGGGAATCGATCCTGTCAAGAAAGATACTGAATGTATCATAGTTGAATGAGAACTGTTTCCCGTATATTGTGAACAGGCCTGCCTGGACCATCCCGTCAAAGGATATGGATCTGTTTTTGCCTATCACAAGACGCCCCCCGTAAGGTCTTATGGCCACATTTTGTGAGTCACTCAGCGAAACTGCCCTGACGCCTCTTATATCAAGCTCATAGGTATTCAGATCAAGTATCGCGTTTTCCTCTTTGTCGCGGGTTTCGCTATAGATTGAGATGGCATCATAATCTTTCTTCTTGGCAAAGGATGCAATATAATCGTCCACCTTTGGCTTGATAGCCACCTCGTTAAAGTTGCGGTCATAGAATAGGAAACCATTGTTTGCCAGCTCAATGCAGAGTGCGGTTGCCTGTTCCACAGGCATGCGCAACCATTTCGCGAGGCCCTCAACGGGGAAGATGTCATAACCGTATGCCTTTGCATAGTCGCGGATGCGGTAGAGAGGATGGACCTCGTCGAACCTCATAAGCCTGAAGAAGTTGGCCTCGTTATAGAATGAGACAGACTCGAACCTTGCCGCGCCTATTGACGAGCCTCTTGTCCGTGACATAAGGATGAACGGGTCATCCATATCCCACGAGAGATGTTCAAAGTAGAGATCAAGATTATGGTAGGAATCGAAATAGGGACTTCGTGACAGGGGGCTGTTTGTCCGGAACATGCTTACCTCCCTGGTGGCTGCGTTGTAAGAGAAGCCCAGGCTGGAGTGGAAGACTGAGTCCCGGTCGAGAAAGAGGGTAGATGAGGCGTCGATACTGCTGATGCTCTTCTGGGACAGGAGGAAATTTCTGGATGATACATGAATGGCCAGAGTGTCATTCCTGTAGAGGCTGATGCTTGCCGGCAGCCAGTTGGTGCCCGTGCCCCTGACAAGGGCACCCTCCAGTGCCAGGCCTCCTTCATAGTCAACGTCCTTGTAGATATCTTCAATCAGGAACCTGTTTTCATAGGTCTCAAACCGGGGCATGGTTGCCTTCTCAGGTGAGAGGATCTCCACAGCCCTGTCGGTCAGCTTTCCCAACACGGGCTCCCGGAAGTAGTTGGGGTGAGTGAGGAGCGAGGAGTCACAGGTGAATTCGCTCTTTGTGACGTCAATATCGAAATCAGAAACGGTAGCGAATACTTTTAAGGGGTCATATCCTGCCTTCTGCCACGTCACCTTCCCCTCATCACAGTGCAGGCGGAAAACATCAGGGTAGTATGTGCCCGTAAAGTCATATATCTCCGTACTGTCCTTGCCCAGGAAGCCAATGAGCGTCACGGTCCTTATGTCGATTTTAAGTACGGTATCACGGACAAACTCCAGCTTTCCGCCCCTGGTCTTCCATCTCACCGAACCAGCCGCGTATATGGTATTATCAACGAGCAGCAGTCCGGTCACCTCAATAAATTTTTCGATGGAGTTATTTGAGAACCTGGGATCAAAGGCCATCTCACTGAGTCCTTCCAGCCAGGCGCTCACCTCATTTTCTTTCTGGCCGGTCTCGACAAAGTCAGTGAGGGTTCGTACAAAATATATAAAACCGGGCACCTGGCTTACCCTTCGGCCTCTCAGCTGGCTTGCGACGTTGATGATCCGGTTTTTTGTCTCATGCGAGAAGCAGGTGCTGTCATAAAATGATTTGAACAGATCAATCTCTGCTATTTCCGATTTGCTGACCAGGGTACCCATGAAAGAGGTCAGCTCGGCGGTGAAGGTGGCGGTGTCACCGGAGAACTGCTCCTGTCCTGCCGCACTTAGTGCAGGCAGTGCCGCTACCAGGACAATGAGAATGATCTTTTTCATTCTGTTGTCAAAGCGCTGTGACTATGTTCAGAAATTCCTCCGCGACCAGTGAAGCCCCTCCTATGAGTCCGCCGTCGACATCAGCATTGGCAAAGAGCTCGGCCGCGTTTGATGCCTTGCAGCTACCGCCGTAGAGTATGGTGGTATCTTCTGCAGTCTCATCACCGTACTGTTCCCTGACAAGACTACGGATAAAATAGTGCATCTCCTGTGCCTGTGCGGGGCTGGCTGTAACGCCTGTGCCAATTGCCCATACGGGTTCATAGGCAATGATGCACCTGCTGAAATCTTCTTTGGGAAGCACGAACAATGCCTTGCTCAGCTGTCGCCTGACCACATCAAAATGGATCTTCTTCTCTCTTTCGGCCAGTACCTCCCCGCAGCAGAATATCACGCGCAGACCGTTAAAGAGCGCCTCGGCCGTCTTTGCTGCAAGAAGCTCATCATCTTCACCGTAATAGGAGCGACGTTCCGAGTGGCCAATAATAACGCTTGACGCTCCCGTGCTTTTAATCATGGCGGCAGATATCTCACCCGTGTAGGCTCCTGACCTGTGGTCATTGCAGTTCTGGGCTCCTGCACTAAGTCCTGGAGCACTGAGCAGTGGGCCTACGATACTCAAATGGATGGCCGGTGTACAGAGGATCACCTCCTTACCGTCAAGCGGCTCGCTGACAAGCTGTTTGTTGATAGTGGTTGCCAGGGCCACGCCCTCACCCAGATCCATATTCATCTTCCAGTTTCCTGCTACTATTTTCTTTCTCATTGGATTGATATTTTATTGTTTTAACTTATTCTCTTCGTTCCTCTCTTTTACACTGAAGGGCAGTGTCACTGCGACAGCAAGCAGAACCGTGAGCACAGCGATCACAGTAATCATCCTGCCGCTTCTCCTGGTCTGTCTCTTCATGGCAAGGGCATTCAGATCACCTGAAAACTCTTCCGTACGGGGAAGGTTCTGATATGACCATTTTCCCATTATTGTACCATTATTCAGAAGTATAAATCCCGGGTCAGACCTTATCACTGTCTTGAGGGTTATCTCATCGGCATAGAGCGCATCGAAGCCGGTGACCATGCCACGGGCCTCATCCGGAGGGGTCGCCGTCAGAATGTAAAACCTCACCCCTTGTTTCTGCATTTCCAGCCCGAGATCATAACCCCTGACAAGCCCGTCCCTATCTGACCTGTCAAGATTTCTGGCAATCATGAGCATGACATCTCCCGGTTGACCTGTCACCTGATCGGTCATATCGAGACCCTGCTCAGTCACCAGGGTAAAATCATGTATAGGTGGCACATAGCCCCTGGAAATCAGCACCGACTTCTGGTCAATAAATTTCCATGCCGTGTCATCTGCAGGATAATCGTTCAGGGTGAATTCCTGCTGTACCCCCTCTTTCTCGTAGATAAATCTGATATCATATTTGTCGGGTTCAGCATCAGCCGGTATAGCCATTGCTTCAGGAAGGCTGGTACCTGTCCTGTATGGCCTGAAGTCTATCACCGGGAGACAGGCAAGGTTGTATCTCATGAACAGCAGAAAGAGGAATACAAATGCCAGGGTGGCATTCAGCCCGGTTACCAGCGGAAGAACAGCTCTCTTGTCGCGCCTCCTGGCAAAAACAAAGACAACCAGCAGGGTGATCACGATGTTTTTGAAGAATGTCTGCCAGTTGGTCATCACTATGGCATCGCCGAAACATCCGCAGTCGGAGACGGGATTGTATATGGCGAGGACCAGCGTCAGCGGTGTGAAGAGTGCCATAAAGAGTGCTGCCATCCACGAGGCGATGGTTGCCAGTGAGCCGGTGATTAGCATCATGCCCGTAACGAATTCAACCAGGCAGAGCAACAGGGAAAGCGGGAGGGCAATGCCGTCCAGCCACTCCATCCCGAAGGCCGTAAGGTAATCGCCTATTTTGAAGGCAGTACCCATTGGATCTATGCCTTTTACAAATCCTGAAAAAACAAATATAAGGCCTGTCAGAATCCTGGCTACGCGTGTCAAAGTGCTCATTATAAAATATTTCTCTCTTTAAGTTTTGTCAATATCAGCTGGAATACCTCCGCGGGTGCGAGTATTTCATTTTCATCCCTATGGCAGTTTATCACCTCCAGGCTGGTATCGGTATCTGCAACCTTCAGGTACATCTCGCGGACTTTTTCCTGGAAACTGAGGCTGCTTTCATGTATATCGGCCAGGCCGTTCAGGTAGCGTCGGTCATTTCCGTAACGCCGGGCGGCAAGTTTCTCTGCAGTGAACCTGAAGGGTACGTTGAGAAATATGTTGATATCAGGCCTGGGTATGGCAAAGTGTGCGAACTCAAGGGTGAGGATCCACTCCTTCAGTTTCTCCTCCTCCCGTGGGGCGTTCAGTTTTGCGCACTGGTATGCTATATTGGAATAGGCATATCGGTCGAGGATTACGTAGTAACCCTCACTGAGCCATTCTCTGATCATCGGGGCTGCGTCCCTGCGATCACCGGCATATAGCATTGCTACAAGGTAGGGATCGACCTGGCTGATCTCGCCGAATTCACCTCTCAGGAAACGGGCTATCAGTTCTCCGAACCAGGGGTCATCCATGCGGGGGAAATGTATGTAACGGTAATTTATCTTTCGTTCCGTGAACCACTCCTTCAGCAAACCGATCTGTGTCGATTTACCTGCTCCGTCCAGTCCTTCTATAACAATTAGCTTCATCTCCCTGTTGCAGTATCTATGCCGGGTCACCGGCTTCTCCGTGGTTTTAAAGATAGAAAATTAATGAAAAGTCACCGGGGCCGCTGCTTACTCAATTTATGAACAGGAAATGAAGCCTGAATATTGTTGTGATCCAATGACTATATTTGTGATTACACGATAGAGATCATGTTCATAAATATCAGAGGCGGGCTGCTTGACCTGACCAGGCCCCGTATAATGGGGGTCATCAATCTTACGGAAGATTCCTTCTATTCTTCCAGTCGGTATAATTCAGAAAGTGAGATTCTTGCTGCGGCAGAGAAGATGCTTTCGGATGGGGCCGACATCCTCGATCTCGGCGGCTGCTCCACACGTCCCGGTTCGGCTGCAGTGACAGCGGAGGTGGAGAAGAAAAGTGTATGCGATGCTGCCGGACTGATCCGCAAAACCTTTCCGGAGGCTGTCATTTCGGTGGACACCTATCGGGCCGCGGTGGCGGAAGCGGCGGTGAAGAGTGGCGGGGCCGACATCATTAATGACATCTCAGGCGGTGAGATGGACCGGGATATGTTACCTCTTGTTACCAGGCTGAATGTTCCCTATATTTTGATGCATATGCAGGGAACGCCCCGGACAATGCATCTCAACCCCACCTACGGGGATGTTGTGTCAGAGGTTCTGCTCTGGTTAAGCGAGAGGGCCGTGATGCTCAGGCAGGCAGGAGTGAAGGATATCATCCTTGACCCGGGCTTCGGGTTCGGCAAGACGGCAGAGCATAATTTCGAGATGCTCAGGCGGTTCTCCGAGTTCAGGGTGGCAGGGCTGCCGCTGCTGGCAGGTCTCTCCCGCAAGTCGATGATATGGAGAACCCTGGATGTTACACCTGATGAGGCTCTTACGGGAACTTCAGCACTGAATATGACCGCACTGATGAAGGGAGCCTCGATCCTGAGGGTACACGACGTTAAGGAGGCCCGCCAGGTGGTCACTCTTTTTGAAAAGATTTACCCGGAGGGCATCCTATTCGATCAATATTCTTAAATTTGTCGGTCACCGCACGCAGTTTTCATGTTCGATTTCAACATTCTAGATATCATCGATATATTCATGGTAGCGTTCATTCTCTACCAGCTTTATCGTCTTATCAGGGGTACGGCTGCCTTCAGTATTTTCCTGGGGATTTTTTTCGTCTATCTCTTCTGGCTGGTGGTCAAGGCGCTGAATATGGAGCTGATAAGCGCTATTATCGGGCAGGTGATCGGAGTAGGAGTGATAGCCCTTATCATCGTGTTTCAGCAGGAGATAAGGCGCTTCCTTCTTGCCATAGGCAACAGGTACATGAACCGCAACAGGTTCACCTTTGACAGGTACTTCCCGGCCGGAGGAGTAGATCAGACTACCAACCAGATAGTGGAAGAGATAGTTCATGCCGTGGAGTCGATGGCAAATTCGCGCACCGGTGCTCTCATAGCCATTGGACGTACAAGCCTGCTGGATATCTATTCTGAGGGGGGAGAGCTACTCAATTCTCTTGTCACCGATGAGCTGCTGAAGACGATATTCTATAAGGGGTCGCCCCTGCATGACGGTGCCGTACTGATACAGAACGGAAAGATTTTTGCCGCACGCTGCCCACTGCCTTCCACGGACCAGACCGGGCTGCCATCCAGGTTCGGCATGAGACACAGAGCCGGAATAGGGCTTACCGAACAGACAGATGCGCTGGTGATTATCGTATCAGAGGAGAGGGGCCGCATCTCTGTCGCCGATGCAGGCAAGGTTCACGAGGATGTGACACCCAATGAGCTTCGCCAGATGCTGCTGACCCTTAAAATCTGACGAAAGTTCAATTCAGTTATACCTGAGCCTCAGGTCGATCACATTGTCATATACATAGTAGCAGGGTTCGTCGCACGACGTTTCGTCATATCGAACCCTGGGGCGGGCAGCTCCCGTGGTGATGTATTTCTGCCCTTCAGAATTGAATTCCAGCGTGGCAGAGTAATCCTTGAAAAGAATGGCATCAAAGGTGACGACTGAGGAGAACAAATCAAGATCATAGTATTGGATTACCAGGCTGTCTTCAATAGTCCCTTCATAAAGTGTAACTCTCGCATTCTGAATGGTAATGTCAGGGTTCCAGAGCAGGACCCTAAGGGTTGATTGAACCGGATATTCCCGGGAACACTCTCCGCAATCGGTCAGGTAACCCTCTTCGCAGGAGAAGAGTATGAGTACTGTCAGTGCAACAATCAGACTACCTCTGCCCATAGTTGTAGATTCTTGTTTTTTTGACCGGTATCAGTCCTGAAGTGCGTGTCAGTACATATGACACCCTTACGGTGAACCATGCAGGTGATACTTTGAAAAAAGGGGTATTCAGCCATGTTACTCCCGCACCTATGCCCAGGCTTTTTCTTCTCCATCTCAGCTCCGCCGCCGGTATTATGCAAAACTTGTTGTCAGGTTTGCTGGTTGTACCCTCATAAGTCGAGTAAAACCGGTATCCGGCAGCGAGAGAGGGAGCAAAAGTCAGCCTGTCAAGGTTTGCCGGACGTGAGAGTATGAACTCTCTGCTGAGACCTGCATGGATGAGTGACATCCGGGTCCTGTACTGGTAAAGGATATCTCCCTCACCAGGTACCAGCAGCCTCCTGCTGACCGGATCGGAGGCTGCACCGATGATAACAGCTGTTCTGATTGCGGGGTCGGCCAATGAGACTGAGGCTCCTGCCATTGAACTATGTGAGGTGATCATTCCCATGGCCGACACTGACAGCTCCACGGGATTAAATCCGGTTTTCTTCTCAATGTTCCTTTCATGAAGCAGCTGAAGGATATCCCTGCGCCCCGTATATTGTGCCAGCATGACCGGGTTGACCTTCACTCCATCTGCATAGAACCATCTGTTGCCTCTCTCAAGGAGTAACTCCACCGCCTCCTTTCTTCCGCTCATAACCGCGAATCCAAGGGCATCAGCACCTTCACCACTGACGGCATAGAGGTTTGCACCGGCATCTGTAATCAGCTTCATCATCAGTGTGTCACCGTTAAAGGCAGCAGACATCAGGGGAGTTATTCCCTTTTTGTCGGGGGTATTGGGGTCAACGCCGTTTTGCAGGAGGAGATCGGCTATATCAGCGTAACCGAAGGTCACACCAACCATTAAAGGTGTGTTGCCTTCACTGTCTCTCAGCTCCGCAGGAGAATCATAATAGAGCAGCATATCGGCAATATAGAAGTATCCCAGGGCTGCCGCGTGGTGAAGTGGCGACGACTGGTTCCTATCGACCTGCTTCAGGGAGGCACCGTATCTTATCAGTATCTCTGCTATCTCCAGGTCGTTTGATCGGACGGCTGAGATAAGCGGAGTAATGCCGTAAACATCATAACTGTCAGGAGCAGCTCCCAGCAGAAGAAGTATCTCCACCGCCTGGCTGCTGCCTGAGGTGACTGCGTAATGGAGCGGAGTCGCAATCCTGCCCTCAAAAGTGTTGACATCGGCACCCTCTGAATAGAGTCTTACAATTTCATTGCATGCTCCCTTCGATGCAGCTGTAAGCAGATTAATATCATCGGCATTATACCCGAAAGTAAGATATTCACTGATGTCAACGTACAAATTCTGCTGATTGTACTCCTCGAGGAGTACCTTGATGCGAGAAATGATCGCATCGGTCTGAAGGGAATCAGGCAGCAAATAAACAGATCCGGGCTGTAAAAACAGGGAATCAGTCTGTGACCTCAGCGAAAGGGCTGTTAGTAAAAACAGGGTCACAACGGCAAATCTCTTCCGGGCAGAGCTCATGAATACAAAAATAGTCTCTGTTTTCGGTATGAGGGACAGTGTTGATATTTTTTTTTAAGGGTTGACAAAATTGTTCCTGAATGGTCATATTTGGAACATAATATTATACTTTTATACCCGTTTGAAATGCGGAAATAGGACGATGATTTTGTATGACAGAGCATTACGGGTTATTTTGCTGACATTTGTTGGATTGTTTATCACCATCGCGCGTGTCGGAACCGAGCACCTGGCGGATACAGGAGCCACCTACAGCCCGGTTCATCTGCGCATTGACAATAAGCTTGCAAGCAGAGAGCTCTTCTCCGGTGCCGAGAGGGGTGTCGAATGGTTTTTGAGAAACTGGGATATAAAGGGGGCTTCCGTTGCGGTTGCACGTGACGGTAAGCTTATGTATGCACGTGGCTTTGGGTATGCCTCTCTTTCAGATTCCCTCCCTGTAGAGCCCTATCACCGATTCCGTGTTGCCAGTGTCTCCAAGCTTGTCACTGCCGTTGCCATTCTGAAGTTGCAGGAGGAGGGCAGGCTTACGGTGGATGATCATGTCTTCGGTCCTGACGGTATCCTTGATGATACTCTCTTTGCCAATCCCAGGGACCGGCGTGTATTTGACATAACTGTAGGTCATCTGCTGGCACATGAGGGCGGGTGGTCACAGCGTTACGGAGATCAGATGTTCATGCCGACGGTTGTTGCCTCGACTCTGGGTGTGTCTCTTCCCGTTGACCTGAAAATGATAGTCAGGTTCGTACTTGACAAGAGACTTCACTTCACACCGGGCACAGGACAGTCATACTCAAACCTGGGGTACAGTATACTTGGGCTGGTGATAGAGAGGGTTACCGGGATGAGCTATGAGCAGTATTGTGTCCGGCAGGTGCTGGAGCCCCTGGGTATATATGACATGGCACTGGGCCATAATCTTCCTGAAGAGTCACTTCCATTCGAGGTCTCCTATTATGAGGTTGAGGATGCGCCTCTGAAGCCTTCCGTTGAAGGCACGGGAGAGATGTTGCCGGCAAGCCGTGGCGGAAACGACATTGAGACACTGGGGGCTGCCGGGGCATGGGTGGCTACAGCACCGGACCTGATGAGGTTGCTGCTGGCAGTCGACGGCTTTGACTATCCAAAGGACCTTCTGTCGCCTGAAAGCATAAATTTCATGACTGACGTTTATAACGGATATGCACCTGTGGGATGGAGGGCCACCCTCACTAACGGTTCATGGTGGAGAACGGGATCCTTCCCGGGGACAACTGCCATGATGAAACGTATGCCTGATGGCACTGCCTGGGTGGTGCTGATGAACAGCAGTGCATGGAACGGGCCTGAGCTCTCCTCTGACATTGACAGGATGATGGCTAAATTCATTGCAAGGGTCAGAGAGTGGCCTGAGCAGGATCTGTTTGCCTATTCGCTGCCGGTACCAGTTATAGAACAGGAATAGCCCCGCATACCAGTGTGTTTTACCGTCAATGTAAATATTGTCAGGGAGGAGCTTGAGGAGCGTTACGGCACCGAGCTCATCGATCATGACAGCTACCGTCCGAGTTACTACTATCATGCTTACAGTCTGCCCCTGATGCCTGTCCTCTGTTCAGGTGAAAGGGAGCCGTTGCGACTATTCCGGTGGGGTCTGATACCCTCCTGGTCAGCCGACGAGAATGAAGCCAGGGAGATGAGAACCAAAACCTTCAATGCGAGGGCTGAGACCATCAACAGCCGGCCGGCTTTCAGGGACTCTTTTGCGGGTCGTCGGTGTCTTGTACCGGTTAAGGGTTTTTTTGAATGGCAGCATACCGGCGGAAGAAAGATACCGTGGTATATCAGCCTGCGCGACACAGATATCTTCTCCCTGGCAGGAATCTGGGACTCGTGGGAGATGAAGGGCGGAGTCACTGTCAGAACCTTCTCCGTTGTCACAACCAGGGCCAATGAGCTGATGGAGGAGATCCATAATACGAAAAAGAGAATGCCTGTGATCCTGCCCGAGGCGGCAGAAAAGGTGTGGCTCAACAGTGGTGTCCCGGCCGGGGCGCTGCTGGCGCTGACCGAGCCTCTGTCCTCAGAGATGCTCCGGGCACATACCGTGAGCCCGCTGATTACCAACGCCCGTGCAGACCGTAACAGGCCCGAGCTCATAATGCCCTACAGCTATCCTGTTCAGGGAACGCTCTTTTAGGAGCTAGTTCTGTGCTACAAAAACGAAAGTCAGGAAGCCTGCCTGCCTGGCAGGAGCAGAGAGGTCACTGTTGAACCTCGACCGGTAGGCATGAGTGACCGCGGTCTCCGTAAGACAACGGTCCCTGGTGGTTGAGAGGCTGGATGCCGGTTCAGCCTTGATAACATTGCCATTAGGATCAACCACTATCGCCAGTGTTACCTGGCCTGCACCCTCACACTTGTAAATGGGTATCGGGAGATATACATGATGGCGTCCGGCAAGATCATAGAAGATCCTGGTGGGTCCGGCAAAAGTGCCCTGCTCATCAGGTTTATCCTTCTTTTTTGTGACCTGCGGTTCAATCGGTTTCCCCGGCAGGGGGATCTCATCCATACCGCTCTCATCAGCCATCTCCTGTTCATCAACGATATTGCTCTCATCAAGCAAACCGCTCTTGATCATCTCCTCCCTGACCATTTTCTCATACTCCCTGGGATCCAGGTCAACGGGTTTGTCGGCAAGATTCTTGATGATGTTTACCATCTCATCAAAGCTGGCTCCCTCGAACTGACCGCTTTTGGCGAGCTCAAGAGCCTTCTCCGTCTCGGGATCAATGGGCTCCTCCTCAAATGCCAGGATGATCTCCGCTGCCATCTCACGCTTCATGGCAGATACCTTGACCGACATGAATATCACCGCCACGGCGAGATGGATGATGATCGTCGCCATGACTGCGGTAAACACTATCTCGAATCTGCTCATCAGGGTACGAAATTATAAAAATATCTGTCTTACAGTACTATCAAATGATTTAGAATCTGGCTGTGAGCCGCAGATTAACCATGCGGCCGGTAAGGTAATTGGGAACTGCATATTCACGTGACTCTCCTTCACTGTTCCTGACAGTCCTTATCCAGGTATATGAGATGGTGTTCCTGATATCAGCCAGGTTGAAAAGCTCTATGCCTGCCACAAGCTCCTTCATTGAGAACTCCTCCCTGATCTTCCTCTCACCTATGAGCACCTTTGAAAAGCCTATGTCCACTCGCCGGTACGGTGGGATCCTGAACCAGACATCCCATTGCTCCCTGTCAGGCGGAGAGGTGGGTATGCCAGTGCCGATGATGATATTTATGTGAGCCCTGAAATCAGGGTGTCCCGGGAGGTAATCCTGGAAGAAGATGCTGAAACTGACTCTCTGGTCGAAGGGTGCCGGGTACCATCCGGTGTTGGCGGAAGGTATTCTCATCTCTGATTTCATGAGTGAGAGGCTGAACCATGACTCGGCGCCTTTCACGAACTCCCCGTTGACCCTGAGATCCAGTCCTGCGGAGTAGCCCCCGGCAATGTTACCGCTGCGGTAGATGAGTCTGACGTTGTCAACAGTATATGGTATCAGCCTGTCGAAGAGCTTTCCGTACACCTCCGCCGTGAGCCTGAATGGCCTGTCCCATGCTATGAAATCATAGTGGCTGCCAGCTGTCAGGTGCAGGGAGCGTTGTGCCTTCAGCAGTTGCTGCGGGGCATCCGACTCCAGCATCATCTCTCTGCCTCCGGGTGGCTGATGGTAAGCTCCTGCAGCCAGGTAGACCGACATCCGGTCGGATAGTGCCATGCCCAGGGAGACGCGGGGTGAGACAAGCAGCTCCGAATTGTAGGTGTCATATGAGGCCCTGATGCCGGCATTGAGATCGCACCTGTTCCCTGCCACATTGAAGCTGTTCCTGCTGATGATCCAGCCTTCTGCAATGTAGCTGCTGATGTTACTGTCGCGGTCAGTATAAGAGGTCAGGGCAGCACCATCAGCCTCTTCGCGCACAGTGAACCCTGCAGAATCGACCCGCAGCCACTCATTTATTCCGATATCATGCCTCCGGTGCTTAGCCGTCACTCCCCACTCCAGGCCGTTCCGGCCCCTGTTCAGCTCTCCCCTGTAGGAGAGAGCGGTCATCCCTGTGCGAAGGGTATTGCGCGCATGTGATAGCCAGCTTCCGGCACCTGCATTCAGAAGTGTGTCAGGACCGCTTTCCGGCCCTTCCATCCTGTCCAGTGATGAGAGGCTGTAGGCGCCGCGTATGTCGTAGCTCTCATTTTCATGCGCAATGTAAGATGAGAGTATGACCTTCGTAGTTACTCTTTCGTTGTTCCTGATCAGCAGTTTCAATGCAGCCCCCCCGTTGTCATACCTGTCGCGTTCACCTCCCTCGAACCATGCGTATAGCCTGTAGGCATTCTCTATGGTTCCGAAGGTGGTGGTACGGCTCCGCGGAATAAATGTGTACCTGTTTGATGAGCCCCAGAGTGAGAGAGTCAGTTCACTTTTGTCTCCCGTCCTGTAACCGGCCATGGCCTGCAGGTCGGCAAAACGCGGTATATAGTCGGCCTTGGTATCGAGGCTTCCCAGAAGCATGGCATTGGAACGGTACCTGGCACCGGCAATAAACCAGAATTTTCCATCCCTGCTCCGGCCGCCGGCGTGCATTGATGATGTTATGAGACCCGGGGAGAGAGACCCCTCGAATTTCTGTGGTTCACGGTAAGTGATATCCAGAACCGAAGAGAGCCGGTCGCCATACGCGGCGCTGAAACCCCCGGGAGAGAAGCTTACTGATGCCGTGAGGTCAGGATTGATCCTGCTGAGCCCTTCCTGCTGCCCTGACCTGATGAGATAGGGCCTGTAGACCTCAATATCATTTATGTATACCAGGTTTTCGTCATAGCTGCCTCCCCTGACGGAGTAGCTGTAGCTTAATTCGCTGTATGAAGCCACCCCCGGCAGTGTGGACACGGCCGACTCGATGCCTCCTGTCACTGACGGTATGGAAATCCCGGCTGAAACGGGTATAGCTATAACGGTTATATTGTCAGGTCTTGAGGCTGTTACCTGCACCCCCTCTATGGCTACAGTGCCAGGCAGCAGCATGACCTGCACGCTCTCATACGTCTCATCGGGGCTGATGATCAGGGTGTCGGACAGGTAGCCAAGGAAGGAAATAATTACCTGGAGGTCCTGGTTGCCGCCGGGAAGTGGCAGGATGAAGGTTCCGTCAGGGCCTGTAACCACACCACTGTTTTGGGCAGGGATGTATACGGCTGCCCCCGGGATGGCAACTCCGGCGGTGTCAGTGACTCTTCCGGTGAGCGTTTTGTCCTGTGCGCACAGAAATGATTGTGACGCAACAGACAGGATAGTGAGAATGACTGCAGATGATATCCTTGATGACCATGCCATCAGTCACTCTTTTTTTTCTTACTGCTCTTGTTCTTCTTTTTCTTTGTCTTAGCTGGCTTGGAGCTTTTATCGGGTTCATTTTTAAGCAGCCCGTTTTTCACCTCCCGTGCAAATTTCTGCCAGGCAAAAGGATTGAGCAGGTTGTTGGCAGGTGACTGTCCCCTGGTGTAGAGATTGTCGGACATCTGCTGCATGACATACCTGTATGATTCTCCCGGCGTGGCTCTCATGTCACTCCATATCTGCTGTTCGACAAGGGCAAGGTTAAACTCCATGTTTTCCATGAGCGGATCCACTGGTTTGTTTTCCAGCACAGCTCTCTTGAACTCCGAGTAGGTTTTCCATGGCAGCACCAGCACCTCACCTATGAGAATGGTGTCGGTAATCATCAGCACATCAGTGATGAAGTGGGTGCCAGCGACTTTTTCCGGCACGGTCAGTATGGTTGATTTGTAGCCTATGGCGCTGAAAAAGACGGTGTCACCCGGGATGCTTATGATGGAGAAGATACCCCTTCGGTCACTTGCCGCACCACGTCGCAGATGCTTTGAATATATGCTTACATCAGGAACGATGTAACCGTTTTCATCAGCTGTAAGTCCGTCAATCTGAATGAATCCGTTTCCCGGTTCCTGAGCACTGACCCCGGCTGTCATGCCGGCCAGCATGAGACAAATCATTAAAAACCTCTTCAACGACCACTAATTTTGCGTTGTAAAGTAAACAATAATGACATTTGATTCATGAATTTAACTTAACTTTAATCATCTTTACTGTCAGTCTTCAATGGAAAAATCAAAGCTAAAATTATATGCAAAAGTTATTACTGCTTGGTGATGAAGCTATTGCGCAGGCAGCGCTGGATGCCGGCATGAGTGGCATGTACGCCTATCCCGGTACACCTTCAACAGAGATAATGGAGTATGTTCAGGCCTCTCCCGATGCTGCATCAGGGGATGTACGGCGTGAGTGGTCTTCAAATGAGAAGACAGCCATGGAGGCAGCCCTGGGAATGTCATATGCCGGCAAGAGGGCCATGGTAGCCATGAAGCATGTAGGTCTCAATGTGGCTGCTGATGCCTTCATCAACTCTGCCGTGACGGGTGTCAACGGAGGGCTGGTGGTTGTGGCAGCCGATGATCCTTCCATGCACTCATCGCAGAACGAGCAGGATTCGCGTTTTTACGGCCGGTTTGCGATGGTACCGGTACTTGAGCCCCGGAACCAGCAGGAGGCCTATGACATGATCTTTGATGCCTTCCTCCTGTCAGAGAAATACAGGCTGCCGGTATTAATACGCATTACCACCCGCCTGGCTCATTCGCGGGCTGCCGTGCAACGACGGGAGGCAAGGGTGCAGAACAGCAGCAGCCTGCCTGCTGACCCCAGGCAGTTTGTGCTTCTGCCGGCCATTGCCCGGAAACAGTATAGGGCACTCACAGGTCTATATGAAAAGCTGCGTACCGACCCGATACTCTCAGGCTATAACAGGCTTGCCAGGGGCAGTGGCAAGAATGTCGGGATCATTACTTGCGGCATAGCTTACAACTATCTCATGGAAAATATGGGGCAGCATAATGACGGTCACCCGGTGCTCTCACTGGCAGCTTACCCGGTGAACAGTGATGCTGTTGCTGAATTGGTGGGGAGTTGCGACCGCGTGCTGGTTCTCGAGGAGGGATATCCGCTTATCGAAGAGCATCTGAGAGGTCTGCTCGACAGGGATGTTAAGGTTGCGGGACGTCTTGACGGTACGGTGCCGCGTGACGGTGAACTAAATCCCTCTATAGTGGCGTCAGCCCTGGGCCTGCAGAGAGGCGCCGGTAAGGAGGTACCTGCCATAGTACGTCAACGTCCTCCATCGTTCTGCAAGGGATGCGGTCATGCGGATGTTTTTGCCGCCCTGGCAGAGGTGATGAAAGGATTTGGTCCCGGACGCGTTTTTTCTGACATAGGATGTTATACACTCGGGGCATTGCCTCCATACAATATGGTCAACTCATGTGTGGATATGGGAGCCTCTGTTACTATGGCAGTAGGTGCCGCTGATGCAGGCCTCTTTCCGGCAGTGGCCTTCATCGGTGATTCAACCTTCACGCACTCAGGCATGACCGGGCTGCTTGATGCAGTGATAAAAGACTCTCCGATCACGGTGATCATCTCGGACAATTCGACCACCGGCATGACGGGCGGACAGCAATCGCAGGCCACCGGCAGGATCGAAAGCATCTGCCTGGGTCTGGGAGTGAACCCTGACCACCTGCGGGTGATAGTACCCCTGCGTAAGAACAACGAAGAGAATATGGCTGTAATAGAAGAGGAACTAAATCATCACGGGCTCTCTGTAATACTTGCGATGAGAGAGTGCATCCAGACCGCGTCGAGGAATAAAAAGGCCGCCGCGGCAGAGAGAAACCAGGCTGAGTGACAACATTAAACGTGTATGAGCAGGAGCCTTCACAAGGATATGAAAGAAATTCCTCATGCAAGTTCCATTTGACCCATGAAACAGAAATAAATACTCGAATGAAACTTACATGACCAGCAACTCGCATAGGGATTTGGTAGTAATAGTACATGTAAGTTCCATTTGGCCAATGAAATAAAAATTATATCAAATGAAATGTGATATCATACTTGCAGGAGTGGGAGGGCAGGGTATCCTCTCCATTGCAGCCACGATTGGTCTGGCAGCCGTTGAAAAGGGCCTCTTTCTCAAACAGTCAGAGGTACACGGTATGAGTCAGAGGGGCGGTGACGTACAGTCGCACCTCAGGATCTCGGACAGGGAGATCCATTCTGATCTCATTCCCCACGGCGGCGCTGACCTGATCATCAGTGTCGAACCTATGGAGGCATTGCGTTACCTTCCCTGGTTATCATCTGAAGGCTGGGTGGTTACCAACTCCGTTCCCTATATCAATATTCCCGACTATCCTGACAACGCAGAGCTGATGGCTGCCCTTGAGGATACCGGTAACACTATTGTTCTTGATGCCGACAGCATAGCCAGGGAGCTTGGATCGCCAAGGTCAGGTAACATGGTTATACTGGGAGCGGCTTCATCCTTCATACCTATGTCGTTTGAGATCCTGGAGCATGCGGTACAGCAGTTGTTCAGCCGCAAGGGCAAGGAGATTGTCAATCTGAATATCCAGGCTCTCAGGGCAGGCAGAGAGGCTGCCGCCACCAGGTAGCCGAATGCCGGATCAGGCCCCGGCTTTTAACCGGGGCCCGCCAGCGAGACAGGTGCTATCCACCACTGCTTCCCCTCCCGGCCTATACGACCTTCACCTTGCTCTTAGCCTTTCCGTTGTGCACGGCAGCTTCTCCTGCCGCCGTCAGGTCAACTGACATGTCAGCCGGTGCTGAAGAGATATCCGGGCCATCGGCTCCGGTAAAGTCGCCGCTCTTTGTCCTCGAGCTGAGCAGAACCATGTCGGAGGCTATTATCTCGGTCACACTTCTCTGCATTCCATTCTTATCAGTATAGGTCCGGTAGGTGATGCGTCCTTCCACGCACACCTCCCTGCCCTTCCTGAGGAATTTTGAAGCTATTTCCGCCAGTCCGTTCCAGGCAACGATGCTGTGCCACGTTGTCTCCTCAATTTTGCTTCCGTCGGCACTTTTGTAGCTGCCACTGGTGGCAAGCGTGAAGTGAGCAACTTTTTTTCCGCTCTCCAGAGTTCTCAGATCCGGATCCTGCCCGAGGCGTCCGATCAGTTGTACCTTGTTTCTCAATGCATTCATGATTCTTGGTTTTGAGGTTATTACTGTGTTGTCATTACAAAAGTGCAACCTCTCAGGCAACTGAACCGGTAATTAAACATTTCTATCCGTTTAGCAGTCGTTTTTATTCATTTGTAAACGGCTTTGATGATCAAAATCAGCAGTATATGCCCGATTATTTTAATATTTAATACTAACTTTAGCAAAACATTCTGCTGTGGAAAGAGTATGTCTTGACTGCGGAGCCAGGCTCCTGGGGCGGTCTGATAAGAAGTTTTGTTCTGACCAGTGCCGGAACAACTACAACAACCGTCTCAATCGTGATCAGAACAATTATGTAAGGAATGTCCATGCGCAGCTTCGAAGGAACCGTAGGGTGCTGGCAGGCCTGTACGACGACGGGCACCGGAGGATACACCGTGATGCGCTCATAGCCCAGGGTTACAATTTCACTTTCTTTACCCACCTTATAGAGACAAGGGAGGGAGTTCGATGGTCATACTGTTTTGAATACGGTTTCAGGGAGGCGGGCAGGGAATACCTTGAGCTGCATAGATCAGGCAGCTATCTTGAGCCGTCATCAGGGGAGGAGCAGGCTGAAGATTCAGAGCTATGAGGGGCCCGTATGAGAATGGCTGTCAGCCTGGTGGCGGGGCATCCGGCAGGAAGCGGGCATACGGCCATGGGGCTGACCGGCAGGAAGCGGGCATGCAGCCAGGGGGCTTTTCAACAGACAGAAGCAGGCAGTAGCCGTCGGGCGTAGAAGCCGGCAGGAAGCGTACTCAGGGCAAAAAATGACGAACAAACCAGCCTTCCTGATGTTATGTTACAGGAGTAAGGAAAAAAACGCCACCTTTGCGCGGAAAAACCTTGCATATCCGCCATTATTCATCTTCAGGAAAACATAATTATACAAATATGAAAAGGATTGTTACACTTGCTGTGGTTGTCCTGCTTGTCACCACGGCCTACTCACAGGATCAGAGCGTTTTTGAGCATGGCTACCTGGTGCAGGTAGGAGACAAGGCACCTGAGTTTACAATCAGGGAAGCGGGCGGAGAGAGCTACTCTCTGTCGGATCTGCGTGGTAAGGTTGTTATGCTTCAGTTCACCGCCAGCTGGTGCAGTGTCTGCAGGAAGGAGATGCCTTTCATAGAGGATGAGATCTGGCTGCCGGGCAAGGACAAAGGCCTCGTGGTAATAGGTATCGATCGTGACGAACCGGAAAGCACAGTAAATAAATTCAGGGATGACATGAAAATTACATACCCGCTGGCGCTGGACCCCGGTGCAGGAATCTTCGGTCTTTTTGCGCAGAAGGAGGCTGGCGTTACCCGTAATGTCATAATCAACAGGGAGGGAGAGATCATCTTTCTTACAAGGCTTTTTGAACGCGAGGAATTTGACGATATGAAGCGGGTAATCTTCACGGAACTGGCAAAAAAGCAGTAAAGAGCCATCTTTTCTTCACTCCAGTGCAACCTTTGGCCCCATTCTTGCGTTTATCAGAACAACTAGCTGTTCTTTTAACTTAAAAAAGAAGTAAAATGAAAAAGATCATTGTCATTATTTTTGCTCTTGTTCTTGCCGCACCTCTCTTTTCACAGGTTAAGTTTGGTCTCAAGGCAGGCATAAGCACCGACTTCACTTTCACCAATCTCGATCTCTCGCAGGCAACCGTGGATGTTGTTCTCCAGAACGCAAAGCAAGCCGAGTGGGGCTTCCAGGGAGGAGCCTTTGTCAGAGCTACATTCTCTGGCTTCTACCTCCAGCCGGAGTTTCTACTTGCCACGGCTTCAAATACACTTTCATATGAAGGTGTAGTTGACGGACAGCCTGTTGATGAGCTGCTGGAACAGAAGTTCACCAAGCTCAACATACCCATACTGCTGGGCTTTAAGATGGGACCCGTGAGGCTCAATGCCGGTCCGGCGGCTTCAATACTGATTACCAAGCCTGAGGACATGGCTGACATTGCGACCTACAAAAGTGCAACTTTCGGTTACCAGGCCGGTATCGGACTGGATCTCTTCAAGAAACTGACCCTTGATGTACGTTACGAAGGTAATCTGAATCAGTTTGGTGATGGGATCACAATCGGAGGAGAGACCTTTGAATTTGATGACAGGACAGGTGCCCTGATTCTGCATGTAGGCCTCATTTTCTGAGATTAAAAACATATAAAAGAACTCTTCTGCTCTCAGGCGGAAGAGTTTTTTTATATTTACCGGTGTAAGGGTTGTAGGGAGCAATGCTTCTGGCAGGTAACATAGTGTCCGTCCTCAAGAACGTCTTCGCCGTTCTCTATCTGATCACGGTCTTCTCCATATGTCTGATGATCGTCTTTGAAAACAGGAACCCGGTGAAGACGCTTGCCTGGCTTCTTGTAATACTCTTTGTGCCCGTTGTCGGCCTGATCATATATATGGTCTTCGGCAGGAACTACCGGAAACAGAAGATATTCAGCAGAAAGAGTCATGCAGACAGTGTAAGGCTGGAGGCCAGCGCCAAACACCAGGAGGTGATGCTGCCGTTAATGCTCTCGGAAGAGAGTGAGGCGGTAAGGTCCAAAGAGCACCTTATACATCTCATGCTGCGAAACAACAACTCGCTTCTGACCTTCGACAACCGTATTGAGCTCCTGGTCAACGGCAGTGAGACCTTCCCTGCGATGCTTGATGCCATAAGATCGGCAAAAGAGTTCATTCATCTTGAGTTCTACCGTATTGAGCCCGACAATCTCGGGATGCAGTTCAGCGAACTGATGAAACTCAAGGCACGCCAGGGGGTGAAGGTCAGGGTTATCTATGATGATGTCGGAAGCTGGAACCTCCGCAAGCCATACCTCAAGGAGATGAGGGCTGCAGGGGTACAGATATTCCCCTACATGCCGGTCAGGTTTCCGAGTTTCTCCAGCAGGATCAATTACCGCAATCACCGCAAGATACTTATCGTCGACGGAAAGGTGGGGTTTGTCGGAGGACTCAATATAGCCGACAAGTACATAACCGGGCTGCCCGGCCTCGGCCCGTGGGTGGACACACATCTCAGGCTCGAGGGGGAGGCTGTCGCTGCCCTCGACACGGTATTCATTGCCGACTGGGACTTTGTCAGCAGAGATGAGCTGCACCCTGACAGCTCTCTGGAGCAGGTTACCAGGACCGGAAACCGGTGCCTCGTACAGGTGGCCTCAAGCGGACCCGACACCGACTGGGCAACAATTATGCAGGTCTACTTCTCTGCAATTTCCACAGCCAGGTCATCAATATATCTTACCTCGCCATATTTCAGTCCTGACGAAAGCCTCCTTACTGCCCTCAAGACAGCAGGGCTCAGCGGTGTTGACGTGAGGATAATTTTCCCCAGGTACGGTGACTCCATACTCGCAAACTGGAATACACGCTCCTACATTACCGAACTGCTGGAGGCGGGGGTAAGAATATTCCTTTACGACAAAGGTTTTATTCACTCGAAATATCTGCTGGTTGACAACGTTTTTTCATCGGTTGGATCACCCAATGTTGATGTCCGCAGTTTCGACCTCGATTTTGAAGTTACAGCGCTGATATACGATGATGATTTTGGTGCGAGGCTGGGGTCTCTCTTCGCCAGGGATCTGGAGAACTGCAGTGAGGTAATTCTGAGTGAATGGATAAACAGGAAAAGGACAGTGAGGTACAAGGAGTCGCTGGCGAGAATATTTGGTCCGCTCTACTGATGAAAAACGGAATGAAAAAGATATTGCTGATACTGTTTCTGATAATTGCTGCTCTCTCCATCGTTGCGGTGATTTTTGTCTGGCGTACCGCTTTTACTGATAACATAAAGGCTGAATCGGAGGTGAGAATAAATATCCCCACCGGTTCTTCCGGCGATGATCTCAGGGCCCTCCTGACCGATAAGGATATTTTGCGAAGTGAACGAAAGCTGGCAATAACCTCCAGGCTCAAATCTTCAGGCCGGACAGTCAGGCCGGGGTCATACGTGATAGAACCGGGAATGAACAGCAACCAGCTTCTGAATATGCTGACTTCGGGACGGCAGTCCCCTGTGAATGTCACCTTCAACAACATCCGCACTCTTGAAGAACTTGCCGGCAAGGTGGGAGGGCAGATAGAGGCAGACTCTGCCTCTCTGGCAGCCTTCCTCGCCGATGAGAGCAACTACTCATCCGATGGTTTCAGCCGCGAGACGGTCATTTCGGTCTTCATCCCCGACACTTATGAGCTCTACTGGTCTATTGATGCCACCTCGTTCTACCGGCGCATGCTGAAGGAATACAAATCATTCTGGAACCGTGAAAGGATGGCACAGGCTGAAGCTGCAGGCCTTACTCCTGCGGAGGTGTCGGTGCTGGCCTCAATCGTTGATGAGGAGGCATCAAGGGCAGAGGAGAAACCGCGCATAGCAGGTGTTTACCTTAACAGACTGCGTTCAGGCATACCCCTGCAGGCTGACCCTACGGTAAAATTTGCTGTCAATGACTTCACGCTGAGGCGTGTGCTCAACCGCCACCTTGAGATTGATTCTCCCTATAATACTTACAAGTACAGGGGACTGCCCCCGGGACCCATACGTTGTCCGTCACGGTCAGGACTGGAGGCAGTACTCGGTGCTGAGAAGCACGACTATCTCTATTTTGTTGCGAAACCTGACGGATCGGGCTATCATCATTTCTCACGAACGCTGGCTGAGCATAACAGGTATGCTGCCGAATACCGTCGTGAGCTGAACAGACGGAAGATATACCGGTAAAATTAAAAAGGGTCAGACTCTCCTGCCGTAGTGGTTGACAGCTTCAATAATCCTTACTGCATTTGCTTTGTTGTCTGCCACACCGGCCAGAATACGGCTTCTCTCTTCCCTCATCTCAGATGTAAATTCCTCATGCATGAGCCTGTCAGTAAGCGTGATCCAGTCATCCGGAAATGAAACGGTGCTGCAAAGGCTCCCGAGACCAGTGCCTGACACTACTGCCGGTGACGCCACAACATGGCGTCCCGAACAGAGTGCGTTGATGAGCTTCAGCTTCATGCCCGAAGGTTGTGAAGCGTTGAGCAGGCAAACCTGAGCATTTGCCAGCAGCTCATTCAGCTGCGCCTGTGAAGGATTGGGAACCAATGTGACATTACTGAGCCTGGAGGCGGTATCGTTCATCTCATCCGAGGGTCTTTTCCCTGCGACAACCAGTTTGTACTTTAGTCGTGGGGCAATCTCCCTGAGCAGGTAAAGGGCTCCTGCATTGTTCTCGGCAGTTGAGAAGTCTCCGTGCAGCAGCACAAAATCACCCTTTCCTCCGGCAGTCACACAACCGTTCCCGGGATGAAACGGACCCACGAAAAGGGTTTTACCGTACCTGGACTGAAAATACTCCGTGTCGCCGGGAGAGATTGTGAGCAGGAGAGAGGCAGAGGAAAGAACGGGCTCATATCTCTCCAGTTTATCTGCTTCCCTGCGGAAGAAAAGCTTGCGGAAGAGATTCTTCTCATTGGCAGCCAGATTGTTGTAATAGATATGTTCGATATTGTGTGTCCTGACCATTTTCATCCTGCCCTCGAGGGCAGGATGATTGAGGAAGCGGGTGGTATGCAGCCCCTCAAATATAATTGGATTGGTGTCGGAGAGGAGATTTTCGAGCAGGGAAGTGTTGCGGCGTGAGAGTACGATGAACGGATCTTTGCGAAAAAGATGATACAGGTTCAGGTCGCGACGGTAGTAGTAAACCCTGAGGCACTCGCGCTCCAGCGTCCTCGAACGGCCTCGTCCGTAACTGAAGCTGTGGAGAATAATGCCAATTCCCTGCTCCCTCAGTGCTGCGATCTTGTAGAAGACATCCATTACGCCACCGTAGTCAGGCGGGTAGGGAATGTTAAAGCTGACGAGGTGGATTATTTTGTTATAGTAAGTACCCTTCATAAATGCGGATAACCAGTTCACAAACATAGCTAAAAAAATCTTTTGTATCTTTCATGCCGCATAGCATGGGAGAGTGAAAGGCTTCCCTGACAGAAGAGGGTATCAATGAGGGTTTTGATTGCAGTCATCAGTGACCTTGCTACTGACATGAGAGTACAGAAGCAGGCCTCCCTGCTGGTTGAGATGGGTTGTGAAGTAACCGTTTTAGGAAGAAGGAGATACAATTCTCTTCCATGTGATCTTCCCGGCATAAAGGTGTTCCGTATCAGGGTTCCCTTCAGGAAAGGTCCCGGCATGTACCTGATCTTCAATCTTATACTTTTACTTCACCTGCTGGCCAGGCGCTTTGACCTGTGCATCTCAAATGATCTTGACACTCTTGTTCCCTGCTATGCCGTGTCGAGGTTGTTCAGGAAGAAGCTTGTCTATGATGCCCATGAGTACTTTACCGGTCAGCACGGGCTTATTGAAAAAAGGATGCGTCACAGGGTGTGGAAGGCAGCCGAGAGACTGACGGTACCTCATGTCAGGCATATGATCACTGTGAGCAGCTCCATCGCGGATCTCTACCGCAGTGAATACGGTTCCGACCCGGTTGTCATCAGGAATGTGGCTCCGTCAGTGGCTCATCTCATGCCGCACGACAGGAGTATGCACTCTGTGGGTAAGGATGAGCTGCTGGTGGTCTACCAGGGTTCGGGCATCAACGAGGGCAGGGGAGCAGAAGAGATGATAGATGCCATGTCACTGGTTGAGAGAGTGCGGCTGATTATTGCCGGATCAGGTGATATTATACGGAAGATACGGCAGCACGCGCTTGACAGCCCTGCAGCCGGCAGGATTGTCTTTCTTCCCGTGATGCCCTGGGAAGAGATGATGAGATATACTCTTGGCTGTGATGCAGGGCTCACCCTGGATACCGACAGCTGTACGAACCAGAGGTATAGCCTTCCCAACAAGCTATTTGACTATATTGCGGCAGGGATACCTGCCATTGCCTCACCACTTCCTGAGGTGTCGGCAGTGATAGGGCAGTATGGTTGCGGGGTGGTGCTTGCAGAGGTATCGCCGGAGGCCATTGCGGAGGCGTTGGGAAGACTGAGGGATGACCGCTCCCTGCTGTGTGCCCTGAAGGAGAAGGCCGTGACAGCACGCGATGAACTGAACTGGGAAAAAGAGAAGCTGAAAGAACAAGAGTTCTTCAGAAGCGTTATTGAAACAAAAGAGAGCAGATGAACAGATCGTTTTTTAAGAGATATCTCCCTGAGATTGCCGGTGCCGCAGCAGGTGCCATAGGTGGCTTCCTCTACTGGAAATATGTAGGGTGTCTTTCCGGCACCTGTGCCATTAAGTCAAACTGGTACCTGATGGTTCCGTGGGGAGCCGTGCTCGGTTTCCTGGCCGGCTCCGTCATCGGAGACATAATAAGAAAGAGGGGGAAGAAGAAAGAGCAGAAGGAGGAGTGATACAACCTCCTCACCTTTCACGGGAAGTTTGTATATTGCATACATAATACAACCAACAAACTACCCTGATAATCATGAAGACCAACCGACGGAATTTCCTTCGCACTGCTGCCGTGGCCGGGGCAGGTGCAATCACGGCCGGCTCCGGCCTGTCATGTGCTCGCCGTGAGGAGAGCAGTGAGCTGATGCCGGAAGTAAGTGCTGCTGCCGCCGTAATACACACACAGATGTTCAACATGTGCGGATACGGAGCCCCAGCGCTGGAGAAGGTCCGCATCGGTTTCATCGGACTGGGAATGAGGGGTCCCGGTGCTGTCGAGCGCATGGCTCACATCGAAGGTGTTGAGATTGCAGCCCTGTGCGACAAGTATTCTGACAGGGTTGAGAGGATGCAGTCGATGCTTTCCAGGTTCGGATTGCCGCAAGCAAAGGCCTTCGGTGGCAGCGAGGAGGCATGGAAAGGCCTGTGTGATGACCCTGATATAGACCTGGTGTACATCTGTACCCCATGGGCCTGGCATACTCCCATGGCCGTCTATGCCATGGAGGCCGGGAAGCATGTTGCGGTGGAGGTTCCGGCAGCAAAGACAATTGAGGAATGCTGGCAGTTGGTGGAGACCTCTGAAAGGACGAGGAGGCACTGCATGCAGCTGGAGAACTGCTGTTACGATTTCTTTGAGCTGCTCACCCTCAATATGGCACGGCAGGGTCTCTTCGGAGATATAGTCCACGGTGAAGGCGCTTATATCCATGACCTGCGGTGGGATTTTACCTATGACAAAAACGGATATGCCGACATGTGGCGGCTGAAAGAGAATGTCAGAAACGGGAATCTTTATCCTACCCACGGGCTGGGGCCACTGTGCCAGGTGATGAATATCAACAGAGGTGACAGGATGGATTATCTTACCTCCATGTCTACAAATGATTTCTCCATGGCCCCGGATCTGGCCCGGCTGGCAGCCGAGGATCCCTTTTATGCACCTTATGCTGACAGAAAGTACCGTGGTAACATGAACACCACGCTTATACGGAGCCTTTCCGGCAGGACCATCATGATACAGCACGATGTCTCCAGTCTCAGACCATACTCACGTATTCACCTGTTGAGCGGCACCAACGGAGCAGCCAGGAAGTGGCCTTCGCCGGCAAGGATAGCGCTGGGTCATTCATGGCTTCCCGTGGAAGAGTACAAGGCACTGGAAGAGCAGTATACCCCTGCCATTGTCAGGAGGGTGGGAGAGATGGCCAGGGAGATAGGCGGCCACGGAGGCATGGATTTCATAATGGACTGGAGACTGATCGACTGCCTCCGCAACGGTTTGCCTCTTGACCAGGAGGTATATGATGCTGCCCTCTGGAGCGTAGTCACTCCACTGAGTGAGTGGTCAGTGGCCAACAGGTCCTCTTCCATTGAGGTGCCTGACTTTACATGCGGGGCATGGGAGGTTAACAAACCTGTTGTTCCCGACCTGTCAGAAGGAGGCAACACAAAAGTGCTTCAGATACAGGGAAATACCAATCAGCTGGAGGTTTAACGCTGTCATTGAGACATGCGGTCAGGATCTGCCCCCGGATGTTACTTTAAAAATTTGCTGTTGATCCGGGCACTCTTTCTCTTCTCAGCCAGCACCAGCCAGACGAGGTACGCGGAGATGAGGACGAGCAGGATCACTATGGCATATTTAATGATGAGAGCCGTGCTCGGTTCACCGATACCCGCGGAGGGCGGGTTGGCGGAATAACCTACATCTATCCCAAACAGGTTTTTTACGAAGAAGAGGAGAAAGAAGGTGAGTAATCCCGCCGCCACAGGTGTGGTGATCCATCCTGAGGCAATACTGCCCAGCAACTTCAGGTTGATGTTCCTGATGCCCTTGTAGAGACCTATCCCGAGAACGGATCCTACCACCACCTGGGTGCTTGATACAGGCACCAGGGGTATCGGCGGCAGTCCTGCCCTGACCATCAGTCCTGAGAGTGCCGATGATGAAAAGATGAATAGTACGAGAGCCTGCGACATCACAACCACGAATGCTGCTTCAGATGAGAGCTCCAGGAGGTTGGCGCCTACAGTCTGCATCACTTTCCTGGAATAGGTGACCACCCCCGCAGCTATGGCCAGCCCACCAAGGAAGAAAAGCTGCTGTGCCCCTGTAAGTGTGAAGAGGCCGAAGCCGGTCTCTTCAATCGGGACACTGGGGACGAAGACCCCCATGACGTTGGCGATGTTGTTTGCACCGAGGCTGTAGGCTCCAAAAGCTCCGGCAACCAGCAGTCCACCCCTGAGGTAGGCTTCATAACGGACGAGATGTACCCTGATTCTTTTCCTGATGATCTTTACCAGGTGGTAGAGTCCGAAGGCAAAGGCGGCACCCAGGAGGGGGCCTGTCACCCAGGTGGTTACTATCTGTGTAAGTGCCTTTGCGTCAACAGCATTGTTGGTGAAGAAATCCCATCCGATAATGGCACCCACAATCGCCTGGGTAGTTGAGACGGGCAGCCCGGCCCTTGTCATGAAATAGACTGTCAGTCCTGCTGCCAGGGCAACGGTAAAGGCCCCGCCCATGGCATTCACCGCTCCCAGGCGTCCCAGCGTCTCCGAGGCACCGTCACCCTGCAGTACTGCTCCAAGGATAACGAAGAGGGATGCTATGATTGCAGCCCTGGTAAAGGATACCATACGCGACCCTACGGCTGAGCCGAAGATATTGGCTGCATCATTGGCGCCAAGGGTCCACCCCAGGAAGAGTCCGCTGGTCAGGAAGAGGAATATCATAATCAGAGCAATTGCCTTATAGCCATGGAGGAGAGAAGGTCAGCAGCCTCCTGTGCCGCATCGGAGATATTCTCAATATGGTGGGTAATATACCGTATATGAGCCTTCTCAGCCAGCGAGAGGTCATTCATATCATGAAATACCTTCTTCTTCAACTTAAATGCAGCCTTGTCCGTCTCACGCTCAAAGAAATATACCTTGATAAGCTTCTCCCTTACCAGGTGGGGCTCGCGGAAGAAAGCCCTGGCGGCAGGCATGAGCTCCTCAGCAGCGTTGGACGATACCTCCGCAAGAGAGATGAAATCATCGGTCAGCGCAGGAGGTATTCGGGGTATCTCAATGTAAAACTCATTCAATGACCCTTTGGCCGTGTCAATGATCTCATCCATCTGCCAGAGCAGCTTAACAATCTCACTCCTCTGATGCGGAAGAATTGAGTGCACGATCATATCATTCTCTATGGTTCTCTGCAGCTTGTCTGCCTTGCCTTCAAGATCATCAATCTTTTCAAGATGTGACCCGAAGGTGGTCTGATCGCCCCTGACGTATGCCTTGACACCCTCCTTGAAGATCAGTATGCCTATCTCAATGGTGTCAAAAAATTCGTCAATCCTGACTGTCAGTTCCCTGGTTGTGCGGGTGAATAGTGACATATGCCCTGTTTTGTGTTGGTAATGACAAATATATTAAGAAAAGAGGCTGGTGCTGATTCTTTCAGAAGTCAATGATCCTTTCAACCTTGTGATTTTTCAGCCAGCTTTTTATTATCGTCTGAATGTCCCTGTTGTCAGGAGCTTTCGTGATGCATTCATGCACCGCTTCCAGGCCGAATCCTACCTCATTAATGTCAAAATACCCGTAACCGGCATATTTGCCGTTGAGAATCTTCACTGCCGACCGTTCTTCTGCACTGCGGCCGCGGTCGATAATGAAGAAATTGCGTTTTCTGAAGATGAACTCATCCAGTGCCATTATGGCTCTTTCATTGTACTCTGTCGGTTTCTCCTCACCGCAGCATGCCCCTCTGCAGAGGCTCACCTGGCGGTGGAAGCATGGTCCGTCGGTGTCATAAAGGCCACAAAGTTTCTGGCACAACTCGTACTTCGCCATCAGCTGCTCCAGCCTGCCCCTGACACTGTCACGTGTGGTGAAGAGAGAGAGGGGAACGGCATCGCCGGTCACCCTGCGGAATTCAAAACGGATATACCCGCAGGAATCGGTGTAACTGTAGATACCCCAGGGGTACCCGGTGCGGCGCTGGGCCCTGTTAAAGAGCGGTTTTTTCATTTTTATCTCTGCCGACTCAAGCAGGAGAGCTATAAGCTCACTGCCGGTAGGCTCCCAGGTGATGTCAGCGATCATAGAGCGCATCTCCATGGCTCTTGATGAGGTGTTGTTAGAGAGATGCGTGTTCACCCTCTGAAAGAGGTTGCAGCTCTTGCCGATATAGATGACATCACCATCCTCATTATAAAAAGAGTAGACCCCGGGTGCTTCCGGTATCTCCTGTAGCCTGGAAATGTCAAGATGAGGATTGAGCTTCGAGGCTTTGCGATTATTGATAAGGCTACCCGACCTGAGGGCACTGTCTCTCTCGAGCAAAATCTCCAGCAACTGTACGGTGGCAAGCGCATCACCCGAAGCACGGTGGCGTCCATTGATCTCAATACCCAGCTCACCACACAGTTTCCCCAGGCTGTAGGATTTGTGGCCTGGCAGGAGCTTCCTGCTGAGGGCCACGGTGTCCAGCAGCGGCCTTTTAAAGTTGTAACCCAGCATGCTGAACTCCTGCCTGATGAATGAATAGTCAAACCGGGCATTGTGAGCTACAAACACTGCCCCTTCCGTCATCTCAACAACCCTCTTTGCCACCTCGTAAAACTTCGGGGCATCCTCCACCATCTCGTTGGTGATGCCCGTCAGCGATGTGATGAAATATGGTATTGAGCGCTCGGGGTTGACCAGCGTATTGTACTCTTCAACAATCTGTTTGCCGTCATGGAGATAGATTGCTATCTCGGTTATCCTCTCCTGTCTGGCGCTCCCCCCTGTGGTCTCTATGTCAACAATGGCATACATCACTCTGTCAAAATACGAAGATAATTACTTTCATGGCCGGGATGAAATATTCGTAAATTTGCGTTTTAGTCCTGAAAAGTATGGATTGCAGCGGAAGATATTATTATCTCGATGGCCTGATAAACAGGACCGTCGACGGTATGCCGGAGATCTCCGGAGAGCTCTCCTTTTACGAGGTTATCAGGACGAGGGACGGCGTGCCTCTCTTTTTTGAAGAGCATATGAAGCGCCTTGCCAACGGGATTGCAACAAGATATCATCTAGATCACGACATAGCTGACAGGGTGGCAGAAGGCTTCGATGCCATTGTTAGAAAAGAGTCATTTCCGGAGATGAACATCAGGGTCACAGTTACCTTTACA
The DNA here is from genome assembly GCA_964519065.1 of uncultured Rikenella sp. Lineage (GTDB taxonomy): Bacteria > Bacteroidota > Bacteroidia > Bacteroidales > VadinHA17 > SR-FBR-E99. The sequence goes on along the minus strand of CAZFIF010000008.1, from coordinate 3,096 downwards.
GGAGGGGAGTATTCGCTCCATATTTGCTACATCCCCTCATCCTACCCAAATGAAGAGATGATACGCGAGGGCGCAAGGTTGATACTTTTTACTGCCGAGCGTGTTGATCCGGGTGTCAAGATCCTGAACCAAAGTCTAAGGATGAAGGTCAACAGCGAGTTGCAACATAGGAATGCCTATGAGGCACTGCTGGTAAACCGCGAAGGGTTGATCACGGAGGGAAGCCGTTCAAACGTATTCTTCATTAAGGATGAAGGTCTCATTGTTACTCCTCCCGACAGCATGGTGCTGTCAGGAATCACCAGGGAAAAAGTCATAGGCCTGAGCAGGTCAGAAGGGTTGAATCTGATGTTCATGTCAGTGGCTGTGGCAGATTTGCCAGGGTACAGGTCACTCTTCATAACAGGAACCTCACCAATGGTATTGGGTGTGCAGAGTGTTGAAGATCATCACTTTGAAGTTAACAATCCGGTGACTGACAAACTTCGCCGGCTTTATGAACAACTGGTTGCCGGCAGTATCAGCAGCTACAAAATGAGAAACAGAAAATATTAATACGTATCTTTGCAACAAAAGCAACAGCCATGGCCAGCATAAAAGACCTGAAGAAGGATATTGACTACCTCTTTTTTGAACTGATATCTGACTGCTTCATGTTTACCAGCCTCCATGACGGAGAGAAGAGAGACAAGGCTCAGAACCTGATTGAGGAGGCAGTGAGCATGCGCAATGAATTTATTGACCGGGTCAACAACCCCGACGGCAAGGACAATCCTGCCATTGTCAAGGCATACTACTCGGCACTGCGCAAGGATCTGTTCGAAAAGGTTGACGGATACTTTCAAAGGCTGAGCAGCATCACCAAAGAGTAGGACCATCAGAAATATTCAGTCCTGATCTCGCTTAAACCCACTTCATTATCTCTTCGTTGCAGATGCTGCAGTGTCCCTCTCCGGTGAGACCTGTCACAACAGCTTGATAGCCTGACCTTTTAACAACCACTGTTTTGCATGACGGGCAGAGGGTGTCTCCGCAGGCATGCCTGCCAGACATGTTACCTGTATATACAAAATCAAGGGATTCAGAAGCGATATCCTTAAGCTTCAGAATAGTCTCCTCCGGAGTTGCCGGGGTCTCTCTGAGGTACATAGGAAAGTAACGACTCAGGTGCAGCGGAACATTTCTGCCGGCGTTGCCGGCGATCCACTCCGCCATATGCCTCATATCGCCGGCAGAGTCATTCAGGCCCGGAAGGATCAGCGTGGTTATCTCAAGATGCTTTCCGGAGAGAGCTACGGTACCGATGGCATCCAGAACCGGCTTCAGGGTTGCACCGGTATACCTCCTGTAAAAATCATTGCTGAATGCCTTCAGGTCGATATTAAAGGCATCAATGACGTTGGTGAGCTCTTCCAGAGGCTTCCGGGTAATATAACCGTTGGTTACCATCACGTTCTTCAGTCCCGCGGCAGCGGCCAGATTTGCACTGTCAGTGACATATTCATACCAGATGACCGGCTCGTTGTAGGTGTAGGCTATCCCGATATTGTTATGCTCCCGTACTGCCCGGGCAACCAGCTCTTCAGGCGAGAGGCGGGTTGAGCCGGCGGGAGGCCCATTCTGTGAGATATGATGGTTCTGGCAGAAGTCGCAGCTGAGGTTGCAGCCATATGACCCTACGGAGATGATATTTCTCCCGGGGAAGAAGTGATAAAGCGGTTTCTTTTCTACAGGGTCTGCAGCATAACCTGAAATTATGCCGTAGGTAAGCAAGGTGATCATGCCGTCTCTGTTTTCCCTGACCCTGCAGATGCCTCTCTCACCGGGTTTCAGCAAGCAGGAATGAGGGCACAGCATACACCTCAGTGTGCCATCTTCCTCACCATTATTTTTGCTGAGCCACATCTCCTTCCTCCGTTTGAACTTATAAATTTAATGCTATTTTTGTTTTTCCGGATTTTTGTGATTACCGGTATTGCCAGTGCTCAATAAACCTAATAACAGATATCATGACTACGAGGAGAGACTTTGTGAGGCAATCAGCCCTCGTGATGGCTGCCATGCCGCTTCTCAACAATGAAATGCTTGCATCGGGCTCTCCTTCGAAGAAGACAGGGCTGGCCCTCTACACTATCAGGAATGAGATGGAAAAAGACCCTGCCGCTGCTCTTGCAGAGGCTGCAGCTATAGGTTTTGACTGGGTAGAGGCTGCTGCTCACCGCGACGGCAAGTTTTACGGTTTCAAACCCAGGGAGTTCGGTAAGCTTGTTAAGAGAGCGGGGATGGAGGCATTAAGCTCCCACAGTGATATCAGGCCCGAAAATGCCGATAAAATGATTGGTGAGGCCGCAGAGGCAGGGATGAAATACATCATAAAGCCTTCTTTGCCTGATGATTGGAATAGCACACTCGACGGTTTCAGGAGGAGTGCCGACTTCTTCAACGAGGTTGGGGAGAAGTGCAGAAAGGCAGGTATCACCTTTGGGTTTCACAACCACCAGGTTGAGTTCCATGAGATCGATGGCACGGTTCCCTATGACCTGCTGGTTGAGAACAGCGATCCCAAACTGGTGATATTTGAGCTTGACATTGCATGGATCACTGCTGCCGGCAAGGATCCGGTAGCCTATTTCAAAAAGTACCCGGGCCGTTTTCCCGTCTGGCATTTGAAGGATCTCACTCCCGAGAAGCAGGATGCCACGCTGGGTGAGGGGATAATCGATTTCAGGCCCATACTTGCAATGTCAAAGAAAGCAGGGATGGAATACTGGTTCATCGAGCAGGATAATTGCCTTACTCATACGCCCATGGAAAGCATTGCGATCAGTCGCCGCTATTACCTGGATGTGCTTCTCAAATAAATCAGACAGCTATTTTCAGGGAGTTGTTTGTACTTGAGGTTACTACAGCCTCAAGGAATTTCATTCCCCTGACACCCTCACGGATGCCCGGATAGTCAGCCAAGGGATCCCTGTCCCTGCCTATTTCCATGGCAATGATATGACGGGCAAAGTTCCTGTAGAGGTTGGCAAATGCCTCGATGAATCCCTCCGGGTGGCCGGCAGGAATACGAGTATGCATGGGGGCTGCCACGCC